>JAPUKJ010000067.1 GCA_027295705.1 Ignavibacteria bacterium
TATGCTGAATTTCCGCATAGCATTCATGCAGGGACCTACCCATATGTTGGAGAATGATAAGGGCCTAATCTCGACAAAAGGAAACTGACCAATGCAACAGCCACCGACAAACGGGCAAAAGAGCGTTGCTATAGTGGTGGCAGGTCCCATTGGTATTGAGGCAGCGATTTATGGCCTTATACTGGGATACAACGTTCATGTCTTCGAAAAAGGGGATACCGGGCATCACATACGTCAGTGGGGACACCTGCGAATGTTCTCACCTTGGAAATACAATCGGTCGCCCGTCGGAATGGAGCTATTTAAGGGAGCAAGTACAGAAATTACCTATCCAGATGATGAGTACTGTCCTACCGGCGAAGAATTCCTGAGAGATTACGTCTTGCCGCTTTCCAAACTTCCGATGCTCAAGAAAACAATTCACACTGGCGTTGAAGTACTGGCTATCGGCAAAAACAACCTCGGAAAGCAGGAACTAATCGGCAGTCCCGCACGTGCAGACCGGCCGTTTCGACTTCTTCTCCGCGATAGTCGCGGCGAGGAGTCTATTCGCCATTTCGATGTCGTTATCGATTCCTCAGGCACGTACTCTCAACACAATTGGATGGGCAACGGTGGGATCCCGGCAATCGGTGAGCACGAGCTCCAAAAAGACATCGAGTACGGAGTCGAGGATGTTATTGGTGGCAAAAGGGGCAAGTACGCCGGAAAGAAAACACTTCTTATCGGACAGGGGCATTCAGCAGCCACCACGTTGCTCCAATTTCGTGAACTAATCCACGAGGGTACTCGCACATCACTTGTCTGGGTCATTCGTTCCGAGCGGACATCACCATACGACCTGATCGAGAACGACGCTCTGCCGCTCCGGTCAGAACTCATGCGTGCCGCAAACGAAATCGCATCGAACGCACCAGAGAATATCACCATCATTCGCCGATCTAATGTCGAAGCGGTCAAGAAACTAGGAAAGCAGTACACCGTAGAGATTGACCAGGCAGGAACCAAACGAAACGTAACCGTAGACCACATCATGGCAAATGTCGGCTACTCACCTGATAACACGATTTATCGCGAGTTGCAAGTGCATGAATGCTACGCATCAAAAGCACCCTACAAGCTCGCTGCTGCACTGTTGGGACAGGCATCGCAGGATTGTCTTGCTCAGACAAGCCACGGTGCCGATACATTGAAAAATCCAGAACCCAATTTCTTTATTATCGGGTCCAAGAGTTATGGGAAGAACTCAAACTTTCTTCTCAGGGTCGGAATAGACCAAGTGAAGGAAGTGTATTTGCTTATTTCCAACGACCAACCCGTTATTGCTTCAAGGTCTAAGCGAGAGACGGCATCCGCAGTTAAATAGTCATGTGTGTTCACGACTGTTCTTGGCAGCCTTATGTGCTGGATTCGATTGAACCCCCATTCACCAGTTGAGAGGACCTAAAGGATGAGTAATCAACGTCAACTCAAAGAACGAACCTTTTCCACTGTTGATGTGGAAGAAGCTGTACAGAGTCGATACACAGAAAGTGCCCAACACCGTGAGGAGGCGCTTTGCTGCCCTGTTGAATATGATCCCAAGCTCCTTAGAGCTATCCCACAAGAGATAGTAGACAAGGATTATGGTTGTGGAGATCCTTCGCGGTACGCGAGGAAAGGGGACATCGTTCTCGATCTCGGGAGCGGCAGCGGGAAGACGTGCTACATCCTGGCTCAGATTGTCGGACCAGAAGGAAGAGTGCTGGGAGTCGACATGAACCAGGAGATGCTCGGGCTTGCCATAAAACACAAGGTAGACGTGGCCCAGAGGCTCGGATACCAAAACGTGGAGTTTATGCGTGCAAGAATTCAGGACTTGAGACTTGATGTTGACCTCGTCGATCAGTATCTGCAAAAGCAATCCATCGGCTCAGCAGCGGAGCTCGAGAACTTCGAACGGTTCAGGAACGAGCTTCGAACAAACAAACCTCTAATTCCCAACAGTTCCGTAACGCTTGTTGTCTCAAACTGCGTCTTGAATTTGGTGATGCAGGAAGATCGTCAAGAGCTTTTTGCTGAAATCTTCCGCGTGCTCAAGAGAGGCGGTAGGGCAGTTATCTGCGATATTGTGTCGGACGAGGACGTGCCGCTGGAACTCCAGAGTGATCCGGTTCTTTGGAGCGGATGCATATCAGGTGCTTTCCGAGAGGATCAATTCCTCGGGGCCTTCGAAAAGGCAGGCTTCCATGGAATCCAGATCTTGTATCGAGCAGAGAAGCCGTGGCAAACAATTAACGGTATCGAGTTTCGGTCAATCACTGTCGCCGCCTATAAGGGAAAACAAGGGCCCTGCTTAGAGCGCAACCAAGCTGTCATCTACAAAGGACCATGGAAGGCAGTCATCGATGATGATGGACACATGTTGTATCGCGGTGAGCGAATGGCCGTCTGCGACAAGACCTTCAAACTTTATACGCGGGATGACGGACCCTACTCGGACAGTGTTGTTCCCGTTGAGCCATACGCCGAAATTTCTCTAGAAAAAGCTGGACAGTTTAACTGCTCGAAGAATGCCCGACGGCATTCCCGCGAGACTAAGGGCGCCGAGTACAATGTTACGCAACTAACCGATGATCCTTGCTGCGGGCCGGATGGTTGCAGCTGAAGGAGGTTTCGAATCCATATGACGGGTGAAAACGTCAACACCGTGCAGCATCCTACACTCGAACTCAGCTCACTTGACAATCTCTGGTTTCAAGTCGCGGGCACCCTCTGCAACTTGAAGTGCAACCATTGTTTTATAAGCTGCAGCCCAACGAATGATAAATTTGGGATGCTTTCACTCTCGACCGTGGAACGTACCCTCGAGGAATCTGTGAAGTACGGCGTGAAAGAGTATTACTACACGGGTGGTGAGCCCTTTATGAATGCAGAGATAATTCCGATGTTGAGTGCAACCTTGCGTTACGGACCCGCAACTGTGCTCACCAATGCGATCCTCATTTCTGATGATATGACAGAGCAACTAGCAGATATCGAGGCAAGCTCGAGCTATTCACTTGAAATTCGCGTCAGTCTCGACGGCTTCACGCCGGAAATGAACGATCCTATCCGGGGCCACAACACGTTCAAGAGAACTGTGGATGGAATTCGAAGGTTGGTGAAAGTTGGTTTTCTTCCCATTATCACTGCAGTGAAGACGTGGGATGACGACCGCGATCTAGAAGTGATTGGAGGCTTTCTACAACAGATGCTTGACATCGGATACAGCCGGCCCCGGCTGAAACTGATTCCCACGTTGCGAATAGGAGCTGAGCCGCAGCGGACGCACGGCTACCTCGAAGGAGAAGAAATAACTCTTGATATGATGGATGGCTACGATGCGAGCCAGCTCATTTGTTCGAACAGCAGAATAATGACTGATAAAGGCTTGTACGTATGCCCCATTCTCATTGATGCAGATGACGCTAAGTTGGGAGAGACACTGGAGGACGGACTGAAGCCATACGAGTTGAAGCACCGCGCCTGTTACACCTGCTACATGTCGGGAGCGATATGCTCCAATGCTTCAAGCAGCGGCGAGAAACTGTTCGCTGAAAAACTGAGTGCTCATCAATGAATTTCAACGGGCAGACTTATCGGAGGATTGCAGCATTCGGTGGTGTGTATAGCAACCACATCGCCCTTGAAGCAATGTTGAATGATGTTGTCCATCGGGATGTTGAAGCCATCTTTTGTCTGGGCGATCTCGGGGCATTCGGTCCTCATCCTAACAAAGTCTTTTCGCTGCTGGTTCAGGGTGGAGTGAACGTCATGCAGGGCAACTATGATAACTCAATCGGTAATCATCTCGCGGACTGCCAGTGTGGATACACAGATCCGCGCGACAATTACTTTGCAAAGTTGAGTTACGACTATACATATGCAAACACAGATGCCCAGTGGAAATGGTGGATGAAATCCCTGCCAACAGAATTCCGGATTCGCCTGGGGAGATACAATCTGCTTATGTGCCACGGTTCACCACGGAAGATGAACGAATTCCTATGGGAATCTACAACACCGGCCCATTTTCTCAAGAAACTGACCGTCGACTATCACGCCGATGTCATATTAGCTGCTCACACCGGGATTCATTCGTACCGAGCCCTTCCACAAGACAAACACTTCGTAAACGTCGGAGTGATAGGACGGCCTGCCAACGATGGGAACACAAACGTGTGGTACACTCTATTAACGGCTGACGAAGGCTTAGACGTGGAATTCATTCCTTTGCACTATTCATACAGAGCACTTGCTGAAGAGATGAATGAAGAGAAACTTCCGGCCGAGTTTATCGAGACCGTTGAGACTGGATGGTGGACGACTTGCCTGGAAATTCTTCCCGCTAAAGAACGGAAACGCGGCAAGTGGTGAGCTTGTTGCAGTTTCCGATTCTTTTAATCTAGATTGTATCCTCCACGTGGTTCCCTAGAATCTTCATAAGTTTGCCTTTTAGCTTATCTCAGTATACATTACCTCTATCTCTTACCTCAATTGCGTTTCGAAACCAACTCACTTTTCGCAACACGTCAATGACTGGAGAAAAGGATACCCGCCTACTGGCCGCCATCATGTTTACAGACATGGTTGGATACACTGCCCTGATGCAGGAAAACGAGCAGCAAGCCAAGGCAAGCCGAGACAGACACAGAGCCGTGTTGGAACAGTGTGTCAACGAACATCAAGGCA
>JAPUKJ010000068.1 GCA_027295705.1 Ignavibacteria bacterium
GAAAACAAGGGTCGAGAAAACCGTTTCAACAGTTTGGAGAAAGGGCAAGTGCTTCATTCCTACACAAGAATACTTGGTTAATGGTGTTGAATCTATGCAAACGTTTCTCCTAACACCCCGATAAATCGGGGTGCAAGCTCGTACTTATAATCACATACTCAATGCTACCTTGGCACTGCTCCTACGTTCTAAGGGAGCTGCATATGAATACCACGATAAGCCAGGCTGGGTGTTCTGGGACAAAGAGATTGCAATTGCCCTCGAGAAAATATTTACCTTTTCCCATGTCGAACAGTAAACTCAGTAACAGCACAATTATTGTCGTGAATTAAACCTGATGAAAACAAGGGTCGAGAAAACCGTTTCAACAGTTTGGAGAAAGGGCAAGTGCTTCATTCCTACACAAGAATACTTGGTTAATGGTGTTGAATCTATGCAAACCGATGAATCGGTTTAGGGAATCAGACGGTGTTTTTCCTTACACCCCGATAAATCGGGTGCAAGAAATCGATATCCACTAACACCACAATTTATTGTGGTGAATTAAACCTGATGAAAACAAGGTGAAAAACCGTTTCAACGGTTTGGAAGGGGGTCACAATGTTGCATTCATATACAAAAATATTGGTTCATCTCGTCTGGGCTACCAAGAAACGTGATAAGCTTCTGACCAAGGAGGCCCGCCCGCAAGTGCTGGAACATATAGCCGCATATGGACGAGATAACAACATAAGTATCGATTCATTGAACCTCCAAATGGACCATGTTCATGTGCTGATAACATTGCTGAGCAATCAAAAGATAGATGACATTGTCAGGCTTCCAAAAGGCGAGTCTTCACATTGGATCAACGCAGAGAACATAATCCCACAAAAGTTTAGTTGGCAAAGGGGGTACGGTGCTTTTTCAGTAAGTTTTTCACAAGTAGAGCTAGTCCGACAATATATAAGAAACCAAGACGAGCACCACCGCAAGAATTCATTTTCCGAAGAATTTGATGCAATGCTAAGAAAACATGGTTTTGATCCTGTGCAAACCGATGAATCGGTTTAGAAACCTTGATAGTTCTTCTAGTCACCCGATAAATCGCGGTGCAAGAACCCAAATAGGAACAATTCACGGACACCACAGTTGATTGTGGTGATCAAATTCCACTAGTATGCTTCTTCCAAACCATCTTCTTACAAAAGCTCGCTCCTTATTCCCTCACACATCTCAAGGGAAAATCTATCTGAACCATGCAGCTACAGCTCCGCTTTCAACGCGGGTCGTCAACGCAATGACAGCATCCTTGCGAGAGCGATCAGAAGGAAAACTCGAAACATTTGACCTAGATCTCCCGATGGTAGGCGAGTGCCGGAAACTTGTACAAAAACTCATCAACGCGGAATCCTCACATCGGATAGCATTGCTGGGGAATACGACGGATGCAATCAACATTGTTGCGGCTGGCATTCCGTGGAAATCTGGCGATCGTGTGCTGCTCAGTAATATCGAGTTCCCCGCAAACGTTTGGCCTTACCTCAATCTAAAGCGGCTGGGCGTCGAGTTAGATATTATCCAAAGCACCGATGGCAAGGTCACCACCGAGTTGATTGTCGATGGTATTACGTCACGGACACGACTAGTCGCACTGAGCGCAGTACAGTTCCTCTCAGGGTATCGTGCCGACATGGCCGCCATCGGAGATATTTGTCGAAACCGTGGTATCATCTTCGCCGTGGATGGAATTCAGGCAGTTGGCGCTGTCCGGGTGGATGTCCTGCAAATGAAGATAGATGCCCTTGCCGCAGGCGCGCAGAAATGGCAGATGTCACCACATGGTTCCGGATTTCTCTACGTCACCGAGGATTTACAATCGAGAATCCAGCAAAAAAATGTGGGATGGCTGGCAGTCGCCGACCCCTGGGACTTCTACAATTTTGACCAACCATTAGCGTCAACTGCACGCCGCTATGAAGGTGGCACGTTGAACTTCCCAAGCCTTTGGGGGATGCATGCCGCTCTGTCAATGCTGTTAGAGTTTGGCATTGATGCTATTGAAGAGCACATACTCTCGCTCACACAACAGCTCATTGAGGGACTCAGTTGCATCGAGGGCATCAGACTTTTCTCGCCAATTGAACCACACGAACGCGCGGGCATAGTCACCATCGAGTTCGCAAGAAACGTAGCTGAGAAGGATATCTTCAGGTCTCTTGCTGAGCAAAACATCACCGTTGCACTCAGAGAGAAAAAGGTCCGTTTCTCTCCGCACTTTTACAATTCTCCAGAGGAAATGGCAATTGTTCTTGAAGCGACACGAAATTGCTTGGGGAGATCCCAAATGTAGAGTGACCCATTGTTCATTGCTCATACCTCCATTCTTCATTGCTAGATGCAACTCAAACAAGACCTTACCACTTTTGACCTCACAATGATCGCGATTGGGTCGGTGATAGGTTCTGGGATATTCCTCACACCCTCGCTCATTGCCCAGAATCTTTCATCGCCGCTGTGGATACTTGGTGTATGGGTCGTTGGCGGGGTAATGGCGCTCTGCGGAGCACTCACATTCGCTGAGCTTGCCAGTATGATGCCGCGGGCAGGTGGGGTGTATGTGTATCTTTCCGAAGCATACGGGAGCCTCACGGGCTTTCTCTTCGGTTGGGCCTACTTCCTTGTGGTCAATACGGGTGGCATTGCTGCTCTCAGCATTGCCTTCGCCACTTACTTCGGCTACTTCATCCCGCTGAGCGAGGTTGGCGTGCAGATTGTTGCAATCGTTGGCCTTGGAGTGGTGACTACGGTGAATGTCTTCGGAGTAAAGGTAGGCGGAATTTTCTCTGACGTTTTTACAGTACTCAAACTTGCAGGCATCGTCGGGCTAATCATTGTTGGCATCGGATGGGGATCTGGAACCGTATCTGATTTTGGAGCACCTCTCGGCGATCTGCCTCAGGGACTTGGGAGTGCACTGGCAGTTGCAATGATCGGAGTGTTATGGTCGTACGGCGGCTGGCAGCATGCTTCATTCACAGCTGCAGAGGCGAAGAACCCAACGCGCAGTGTGCCGATAGCAATGATCACTGGAACGCTTGTAGTAACCGTCGTTTATTTATTGACAAACGTCGCATATATGTTCATGCTCTCTCCACAGGAAATCGGCAACTCATCACGCGTTGCTGCGGACGGTGTGAGTACGCTTCTCGGTCCAATCGGTGGAAGCATGATTGCGGTGGCAATTTTCATATCAACCTTTGGGACAACCGGCATCTACACGCTCACAGCTCCACGCATCTATTTCGCAATGGCAAACGACGGCATTTTCTTCAAGAAAGTTGCAGAAGTCCATCCTACGTTCCACACACCTGCAGTTGCGATTACTCTCCAGTCCCTCTGGGCTGTCGTGTTGATACTGTTTTGGGGAACTTTTGAAAACCTCATTTCATATGTCGTATTCACAGATTTTGTCTTCTTCGCGCTGACTGCTGCAGCGGTGTTTTTGCTTCGCAATCGAAGGCCTGACGTCGAGCGTCCCTACAGGGCGTTGGGATATCCATTCACTCCAATTCTCTTCATAGCCATCGCTGTGTGGTTTGTCGTCAACACCTTCATCGAGAGACCGGCACAGGCTTGGGCAGGTATTGTTTTTCTGGCCCTCGGTGTGCCCGTGTATTACCTCTGGAAACGTAAGAACACAACATGATGTATTTGAAAGGTTTTTTTGTTATCTTTATCAGGCAATACGGATTGACCCGTTGGCCTTAGTCATGACAGCTCAGCACCTTTCTGAACCTACCGGTGTTTTTAACCTGCAAGTTTCTTATGGTTTTTGAGGGAGGATGTAAAGAGTTCTGTTCTTCGCCATGCGGAAGTTCGACGAAACTCAAGTTCATCT
This sequence comes from Ignavibacteria bacterium, assembly GCA_027295705.1. Classification (GTDB taxonomy): domain Bacteria; phylum Bacteroidota; class Ignavibacteria; order UBA10030; family UBA6906; genus JAPUKJ01. The sequence goes on from JAPUKJ010000068.1 coordinate 3,881, forward strand.
GAAGAACTATGCTGATGTTCCCTAGGACTAGATATGAAGATTGCTCAAGTAGCACCACTTTATGAGAGTGTCCCTCCAAAGTACTATGGAGGAACTGAACGAATCGTATCCTATTTGACTGAGGAGTTGGTCAAACTAGGTCATGATGTGACTCTATTTGCTAGTGGAGATTCGGTCACCAGCGCGAATCTGGTTTCCCAGTGCCATCGCGCGCTTCGTCTCGATAAGCACAGCGTGGATACCATTGCCCATCACGTTTTGATGACCGAAAGGATTTACCAACGGTCGAGTGAGTTTGATGTAATTCATTCTCATATAGATTATTTCCCCTTTTCTATGATGCGACGCATCGAGACGCCTGCCATAACGACCTTGCACGGGCGGTTAGATTTTGAAGACTTACAGCCTCTCTACCAGGAGTTTTCAGACATCCCTCTTGTCTCGATTTCAGATTCACAGAGAGCACCATTACCGCAAGCGAATTGGAAGAGGACTATATATCACGGACTGCCGGATGATTTGTACACATTTCATGAATTACCAGGAGAATACCTCGCTTTTCTTGGCCGAATCTGTCCAGAGAAAAGGGTAGATCATGCTATTGAAATTGCTAAGCGCGTAGATATGAAGTTGAAAATTGCTGCCAAGGTAGACAAAGTCGATGAACAATACTTTAGCACCATGGTGAAGCCGCTTCTGGATCATCCTCTGATCGAATACGTAGGGGAGATTGGGGAAACAGAAAAAATTACATTCCTAGGAAATGCTTCCGCACTTCTGTTCCCTATTGACTGGCCGGAACCTTTCGGTTTGGTCATGATCGAAGCAATGGCGTGCGGTACACCGACCATTGCCAATTGGCAAGGGTCGGTTCCCGAAGTGATTCAGCAAGGGGTAACAGGATTCGCTATCCAGGATATCGAGCAAGCAGTAAAGGCAGTGGAAATGATTCCTTCAGTGAGTCGTAGGCGCTGTCGAGAAGTTTTTGAAAAACGATTTACAGCTTCACGTATGGCTCAGGACTACCTGAGCGTCTATCAGCAATTGATTGAAGAAAAGAAAAGACCTGACAGGATCGTTCAGGAAGAGTTGCAATGGATGAAGTGATTCGAGTCAAAGATCAATTTTATATTCTAGCAAGTTCTTCAGTCGCAGATGAGCAGACCCGCGTCCTCAAGCATGCTGAGACATTTGCAGTATTCGATCGCCATGGCGATATCCGACCTCTTGGCTTCGAAGATCATGGCATTTATCACCAAGGAACAAGGTTTTTGTCACAGCTTGTCCTGAAGTTGGAGGAAAAAAATCCCCTTCTTCTAAGCTCCACAGTAAAAGAAGACAACGAACTCTTAACAGTCGATCTGACCAATCCAAACTTTGAATCTCAAGACCAACGGATGATCCATAGCGGAACAATCCATCTAGGACGTCTGACATATCTTTGGGAGAGCTGCTGCTATGAGCGCATACTGATGTCAAATTACGGTCTGAGGTCAGTGGCGTTTACGTTATCCCTAATATTTGATGCCGATTATGTAGACATATTTGAAGTACGCGGCACAAAACGACTGAAGAGAGGCATCAAACTTGACACTGTAGTGGAAGAGGATCACGTTGTGCTCAGCTACAGGGGACTGGATGGCAAGCTTCGAAAAACTACTTTAGCTTTTGCCACTAAACCACAGGAACTTAGGGCTGACCAAGCAAGGTTCGCTGTAACACTTGAACCCCACGAAAAAGCAACTCTTTCACTCACGGTCTCTTGTGAGCTTGAAGATGAACCTGTGCGAAATGAAACTTTTGATCAAGCATTTGTCAAGAACAAAAACATGTATCAGAATCTTCGCTTAGATGCGTGTGTTGTAGAGACTTCAAATGAGCAATTCAATGATTGGCTGAACCGCTCAAGGGCAGATCTCTATATGATGGTTACCCAAACTCCACAAGGACTTTATCCTTACGCGGGGATTCCGTGGTTTAGTACGATTTTTGGCCGCGATGGAATCATCACTGCTCTAGAAACTCTTTGGGTTGATCCTGAAATCGCGCGCGGTGTCTTAGGTTATTTGGCCGCTCATCAAGCGAGAGACATCATTCCTGAACAAGACGCCGAGCCCGGAAAGATTCTGCATGAAGAGCGAAAAGGAGAGATGGTATCGCTTAAGGAGATTCCCTTCGGTTGCTATTACGGAACGATTGACGCGACTCCTCTATTTGTTGCATTAGCAGGACATTATTACGAACGAACAGGGGACCGGGCTTTTATTCAGGAACTCTGGCCGCACATCCAGCTTGCTCTAAACTGGATTGATACCTATGGCGACGTTGATAAAGATAGCTTCGTGGAATACGAGCGTCGTACTGCTGGAGGATTAAGTCATCAGGGGTGGAAGGATTCAGAAGATTCAATTTTTCATGCCGATGGGAACTCAGCTCCTCCTTCTATTGCCCTTTGTGAAGTCCAAGGATACGTGTATGACGCCAAGCTCAAAGCCGCCCGGCTTGCATCCATGCTCCAGAACGACAATGAAGCGAAGAGGCTTCGCCGAGAGGCTGAAGCGCTGCGTAAGAAGTTTCTAAAGGATTTCTGGTGCCAAGAGCTCGGTACCTATGCACTTGCCCTGGACGGAAATAAACGTCCGTGTCAGGTCAAGAGTTCCAACGCCGGTCAATGCCTGTTTTCAGGAATTGCCACTGAGGAACATGCGCGCACTGTGGCTCAAGGCTTGCTTACAGAGGACTTCTTTACTGGTTGGGGTATCAGGACGATTGCGTCTTCCGAATCGCGCTACAATCCCATTTCGTACCACAACGGCTCGATTTGGCCACATGATAACGCATTGATTGCGTTCGGTATGAGCCGCTATGGCCTGAAAGATGAGGTTGTGAAAGTTCTTGCAGGCCTCTTCGATGCAAGCCTGTTTGTCGACCAACACCGATTGCCCGAACTCTTTTGTGGCTTCGTAAGACGTCCCGGTGAAGCGCCAACATTATATCCCGTGGCGTGTGATCCGCAGTCTTGGGCCTCTGGGTCCGTCTATTTGCTTCTGCAATCATGCCTTGGTCTTTCCATTCAGGCTCATGAAAACAAGATTTATTTTCACCACCCTGCCTTGCCCACGTTCCTTCAAGAAGTCAGCATTAAGAATCTCAAAGTCGGTTCAGCCTGCGTAGATATTGAACTCAAGCGACATGAACAAGATGTGGGTGTAAACGTCCGGCGCAGGGAGGGTGACATCGAGGTCGTTGTAACTAAGTAGAGCGTGATGTAAAGACACCAACCTGCTTGATCTAGGTAATGGTTCTCATCTGCATCTTGTTTTCATTTTTCATTTCGATGCAGACCTCTGAAGGAATATCGTCAGACTCCCGCCTGACCTCTCGGATTCCAGTCGTCGTAAAGGCATCACACATTCCTCCAAGCTGCACCTTTTTGCTTGGTCAGAGCTGAAAAGCTGTCACCACCGCAGCGCCTGCGTACACTCCCGCAGCACAGATCATTACAATGAGAAACCCAAATTCTACGGCGAGAAGGGTTGCAAGTGCCGTGCTCACAACCGACATGCAGCCATTAATTCCCCATGCCCAAGGAATCTGTGTTTCACTCCGCTCCGATAGAAACCGTAACCCCAAAGGAAAGGGCATGCCCATAACAAAAGCTGGGGGCGCGATAATGAGAAACGATAGTGTGACTTTCACTGGCATGGAAAGCGAAATAGATGAATGCAGAAGCGGAGGAAGTAAGATTGAATACACTGCAATGAACGCTGCAGCTAAGCTCACAGTTTTCCAGATAACAGGAGACAACGCCTGCCAGCGTGAGGAAAAATAACTCCCTATACCTGAGCATATGAGCATGGCGGCTATGACAGCCGCCGCCGCGTAAATGGGATGACCAAAGTAAAGAATGAAACGCTGGATGAACACTATCTCGACAAACATATAGCCAACGCCAAGCGCGCCGAAATAAACCAGAGTCCAACTCCTATTGCTCCCTTGTTTATTCATCCTGAAGAGCGGAAGGATGATTAAGCAAACCGCGATAATGAAGATTTGAACGAAGGTTACAACCACAATCAAATATCCAATTTCGAGGAATGGCAGTGCTTGCTGTCCATAGAGTTCTTCCAAGTATGGTAGACTTTGCCATCGTAGAAATTGCGAGAAGTACGGGCGATCATCGGTGGCAGGCCGGATGTTGAAATCATACTCTTCGTACAAAGCTGCTCTGTTAGACGACATAATGTCGTCCAGATATTCAAAGATGGATTCATCGCTCAGCTGATTGAAATGAGTTCTCTCGGCCGGGTCGAGCTGTGGAAGAAGCGCAGGATCAAACAGCATTCGCCGGCAGAACGCCCTCACGTTTTCAATTTGCACCTTTGTAAGCGGGGTACGCTTTGCAATAAAGGTAATCGTTCCCCAGCTTCGAACGGCCGCAATGTGTTCAGTGACGTTCTCCACACCCTCTTCTGAGAGAACCTCAACCAGTGTTGCCAATGCTTTAAGTGGATTTCGGACCGGATAATCCATCCACGACGAGAAGCTAATCACACCGTCCGGTGTGAGTCGTTTCCACATTTCATGAAATGCTTGCTTGGTAAGTGCATACTGTTCCTGAAGCGCATATAACCCCGCAGTTCCACCAAAAGCATCGAGAGTTGGCAAAACAATCAAATCGTACGTAGAGGTGTCGCTCATCAGGTACGTTCGAGGATCAAGGTTATAGACAGTGACTGCAGGATGGTAAAATAGCGAGTCGCTTGCTTGAGCAAAATCGTGTTCCAAGATCGAGAGCACGGTGGTATGCGTTTCAACTGCCGTCACATAGTGCGCACCATTAGCAATTGCCTGTGCTACTTGCGATCCGGTTCCAGCCTGCATCACCAGAACCCGACTACGGACTCCTAGCGTGTAGGGCAGCGCGAGTGTTGTGTAGTCCAACAGATGGACCGAATCTGTGCGAGACCAAGCTACGATCGGACCATACCAATCGCCGTTGTTGAACACAACTTCCTGCGCCCTTAACGGTTGCCGGTACGCCAAACTCAGTCCAGGAGCATGCCTGAGGGCAGGCGACGACACGATCTGAACAAGTCCAAGAGGACTATTACGTTCAAGGACAATTTTTGCTTCTGGCAGATTCAGAGCGCGACTGAGGCTCTTATATTCCGACGGGATCAATCGCGGCGAATCCAAGAAAAAGTAGAAGGACAGACCACAGCCAACGATCGCTGTAAGAACAATTGGCAGCTTGCGGCCGGCGGGCAGAACAAGCAATCCTGCCGCAAATGGCAGGAGCGAAATGAGAGAGGAAAGTTTTTGCGGCAGGAATACCCAGAGCAGAACAATTGCAACGGCCCCACCCAATCCCGATCCCAGCAAGTTAGAAAAATACAGCCTTCCTATCTGGCCAACATATCTAACAAACACGAGTCCAAGAGCAAGAGCACCAAGAAAGAAGGGGACAAACAGGATTAGATACGTCAAGACAAGTGCTCTGACATGCGCACCTTCCACAAAAACCAGATATGAATCGAACCGGAACAAGTCGGCTTGAGATACCTCGACGATAACGGCCATCGCTACTCCACTCAATATCATCAAGAGCGGCACCAAGAAATCCACTCGCTTCAAAAGCCAACTACCGGCCAGTGATATGACGGTGCCACTTGCTCCAAACCCCAGCAAGGCGACGGAAATCACCATGTATGCAAAGTGGTACCATTGGACAATCGAGAGGATCTGCATTAACACAAGCTCGAATGCGATGAGGGCCACAGACAGGAGGCCGACGGAAATGTGTAGCTTGCCCATCGTACCAGAAAATTTCAGTTTGCTCTCTTGAAAGGGACGAAGCGAACAGGAATGAGGCTCTCGGTAGTGATGTCCTCACCCCGTTTTTCCACGAGCATGAGGGTCTGGACAAAGAAAGGTGAACCTACAGGAATTACCATTCTGCCGCCGTCTTTAAGTTGCGCAATAAGCGGAGGTGGGATGTACTCTGCGGCGGCAGTAACAACGATTGCATCGAATGGTGAGTACTCTTCCCAGCCATAGTATCCGTCGGCATTTTTTACTTTAACATTCTTGTAGCCGAGCTTTTTCAAGCGCTCAGCGGCGGCATTTTCCAACTCTGTAATGATTTCAATCGTGTAAACTGTGTCAACGATTTCAGCCAGAACAGCCGCCTGATAGCCCGAGCCAGTCCCAATTTCCAGAACGCGATGATCCGCTTGAGGCTTCAAAAGCTCGGTCATGTATGCAACAATGTAAGGCTGAGAAATTGTTTGGCCATATCCGATCGGCAGGGGTCGGTCATCATACGCATCGTCAACACTATGTGGAGGTACAAAAAGGTGACGGGGAACAGTGCGCATCGCATGGAGGGTTGCGGAATCAGAAATCCTACGATCAGCAATCTGATCGTCGACCATTTCCTGTCGTTGACGGTCGTACTCGTCTGGCGCAACAGGAAGAATTGCAAGCAATAGAACTGCTGCAGTTTTGATCATGACATTTCCTACCTTCGGGCCGTCTAGTAGTAGTGGCTAGCACGCGTGCAAAGTAACAGGACAGTCTTTCCAACTGAAAAGCTAGTAATCACATCACTGCAAGTCAAGGATAATGCGAGGACAATCTACGAGATTCGCGCTTTACTTCCTCAGGTCACTTCTTTCATCATCATCTTGATTTTCGTCACCAACATATCAATACCCACAGTGTTTTCCGCGCCGCGTGGGATGATGATATCAGCCCAGTGCTTACTTGGTTCGACAAACTCGAGATGCATTGGCTTTACTGTCTTGGTATACTGCTGAACTACAGAATCAATCGAACGTCCGCGTTCCAACGTATCTCGTCGGATTCTCCTTAGCACTCTCTCATCGGAGTCAGTCTCAATGAATACCTTTATGTTCATTAGGTTTCGGAGTTTCTTGTCGACGAAAATCAATATGCCCTCAATGATGATGATTTCTTTTGGCTCCAGCCGCTTTCTCGACCCGAGACGTTCATGTGTAGTGAAATTGTAAATCGGCTGATCTATGCCTCGGCCTGCACGTAGTTCACTGATGTGTTCGACGAGCAGCGCTGTTTCCAACGAATCTGGATGATCAAAGTTTACTTCCGCGGGTGTTAGGCCACCATAGCTGCTGATGTCCTTGTAATATGAGTCGTGCTGAATAACGACGACTCGATCTCTGTCCAGATGATCAAGAACCTTATTGGTCACGGAGGTCTTCCCAGACCCGGTACCACCAGCAATGCCAATCACCAGAGGGTTCATCTTTTCAAAAGGGCCCCCCGCTGAACACGTCGGATGCTATTCAGCGCGTGCGTTTGCAACGTTATGAGTTCGATTTTTAGCAGTGCCATAGGCTACCTACCGATTGTAACGCTTCTCATACAATTTTCGTAACTCCTCTGCTTCCTTTTGCGTCAACCTTTTGATCCATAGGTGTTCATCGCGCGTCAGGATCTGGGCAACAATTCGTTCGTACTTCTCTTTGAGATTCCCTTTGTAGCTGCTGCATCAATGACAGCCGGTAGAAACCTAGGATAGTAGTGCTTTGAAACTTCGTACATAATGAACGAAACGTTCCAATACGGCAAGACATAGGAGTAAGCAAGAAAGGCTCGTTCAAAAAGGAAACTAGCATTAGTCGTCCGGCGAAGACAGAAACATCAGAACCACACGCGTGCCGCGCAATACCCCCACCACGCAACGTCTGAGCCGCCGAACCAAAAGCGCATTATCTCATCAGGTATGAAGCCAGATGCACCCAGTTCAAATGCTACATTCTGATTGTACTTGAGGACCCCAACGAGATCAATTTCCTGACCGAGTTGAATCCTGTCAACGAAGCGTCTTGCCAGACGGAAATTATGGCCCCAGATAGCAATGGAGGAATTCTCTGAAGGCTTCAACACGATTTTCACAATCATGTCTTGCAAACCTCTACCACTCGTGTTCGAGGGTATATCTATGAAATAGTCCATGAAGCCATAGAACTTGTGTCCGGTGTGGAACGCGGGATCAAACGATCTGTACGTTGTCGATGTTGCACCTGTGCCTGAAAGATAATCATAACCTACGGTCACGGAAGAAATAGGAAAACCCCGAAACGAATAGCCAACTGCACTAGTTAGCATGAACGCTTGAACATCGGCACTGGACCTCTTTCCGAGCTGGTACGCAAACTCTCCCTCATATGAAAACCACGCAGCAGCACCTTTGAAGTACATCCCGCCCGTCAACCGCGAGAGCGCAAACTTCCCCGAAGAGGTTTTCCGTTGATCCCACTGATGGAAAACGTAGGCATCTATGATGTGCTTCTTAACAGAGTGAAGAGAATAATAGATACCTGAGAATAATTGGCCGCTATCACGCACACTCGTGACTGCACTCGGCGTTGCGATGCTCGGGGGCGTGTTGGTCTCAGCGATGTTTGTGACAAACCCCTCGATAGATTGTGAGGGAACCTCAAATTTAATCACTAAACCGTCGAATGAGCGCCCAACGTTATTCCATCCAACTGGTCCGACAAGGCGCTCGTTTCCATACGAAAGCTCCATTCTTCCCACCTTGGCGCTCAGACCGTCAACAAACAAATCATCGACCTTGAGGTAGCCCTGATGTAAATCAAGGTTCCTCATGTTTGAAATAGTGTTGAATCTGCCTCCTACAGTTTCTTCACCAAACGCGCGTGAATCCTGGACTTGTAGGAAAACTTGAACATTCTCAATCGGCGTGATGTAAGCACCGAGGCGAGAACGAAGAAGAGTATACGCATTAGGAATCGTATGAGTCAAAAAATCTCTGCCATCCACTTCGCCTCTTGCCCGTACCTCACCGATCCATTTGATGATGGGCTCACTTGGGAAGGCAACCTGAACACTAAAGGCGAAAACGCAGGAAAGCACATATCGCATGGGGCATTTTTTCAATCGGTGGGTCCTTAGTGCCTCCTGACTGAGGGCATTTGCATCATGACTATTGCTTAGCAGGTTGTGCGCCGACTGCAACTCGTTTGCTAGTTCTTGCTGGTGAAATGACCATTACGCAGGTTGTATTTTCGTAGACGGTAACGGAGATTTTGCTCTGTTAAGCCAAGCATACGAGCTGTCTTCCCAAGGTCAAAGCTGCACCGCATCAACGCTCGGTGAATAAATCTCTTTTCAAGGAATTCCAGCGACTGCTCGATGCTGAAACGTCCCCCCGACTGGATAGTCCTAATTATTTCTCCCACCTTTTCTACATCATCGAGAACCTTAGAGAGATCAGCGACAACCCCGTTGTCTGAGTTCATCACTGCTTCTTCAACCACCATCCTCAATTCACGCACGTTGTCACTCCATGCGCGCTTCTGCAATGTACGCAAAGCATTAGAGTCAACTGCCAGCTTGTAATGTATTCCATTCCCTGGAATTTGCATGAGAAACAACTCCACCAATGCGGGAATATCCTCCCAATGGTCACGCAAAGGCGGAACCACAAAGAGCTCGAACTCTCGTACGTTTTGATCCAGTGAATCGACAACTCTTTTTTTCTCAACCAACTTCGACCACGACGTCCACGTTGAAATTATGACGCGCGACTTGCTGTGTCTTCTACCCGCGACGACATTGTTTTGTATGAGAAATCGAGCTAACCGCGTTTGATCGAAACGGCTGAATTCCTCAATATGGTTGATGAATAATGTGCTGCGGTCATCCAGTCGCGGGACAGATTTGCCTAGCATCCCCTCCTGTCTTTCACGATCCTCCTCGAAGAGAATCACCCTCAGCTCTCCATCAGGTGTCTGGGAAGTAACCTCCACGAAATTATCCCCTGTTCGTCTTGTACTTCTCAAATGAATGAGTGATGCAAAGAACCGCTTACCACTTCCAGGCTCCCCTTGGATGAGAACATCGAACTTGCTTCGCGCGATCCTTGTGATTTTCTCATCGAGCATTTGGGCAATCTCACTCGTCCCCGGTATACTCCATCTTGCGTCCAGAGCATCTGCTTTTTTCATTTGCACTTGTGCTTTTTTTCCCTTAGCTCTAAATTGTCAGAATCAAGAAATCGCCTTCTTAATCTTTTCCAGTGCAAGCTCAATATTCTCCACGGAGTTTGCATAGGAAAATCTTAGATACCCTTCGCCATCCGCACCAAATGCTGTTCCGGCCAGACACGCTACCCCCACCTCGTTCATAAGATAATCGGCAAGATCCCTTGACGATTTTCCTGTGCCGGTAATGTTTGGGAAGACATAAAAGGCTCCGAGGGGCTTGTGACACCGGAAACCGGCAATACCATTCAAGCCATCAACAATGAGGTCCCGCCGCCGTTTAAACTCCGTAACCATCGCCTCGACATCTCTTTGTGGTCCAACGAGCGCCTCAATTGCCGCCACCTGCGAAAAGCTTGCTGTACATGACGTGCAGTTAATTTGCAATTGGGAAATAAGAGGTACAAGCGGCTCGGGCATGATGCCGAAGCCAAGCCGCCAGCCAGTCATTGCAAACGTTTTCGAAAAACCATCGAGTAGGATCGTCCGCTCAGCCATTCCAGGAAACGTAGCAATGCTGATGTGCTCGAAGCCATCATACAAAATTCGACTGTAGATCTCATCAGATAGGACGATCAAATCGTGCCTAACCGCAAGTTCAGCAATTTGCCGCAGATCGTCTTTCGTAAGAATGCCGCCCGTCGGATTGTGAGGAGTGTTGATGATTAGCATTCTTGTTTTCGGAGTAATGAGCTTTCTAAGATCTTCAATTTCAAAGCGAAATTCTTTCTCCTCTTTCAATACCAGCGGCACAGGCTTCGCGCCAACAAGATTGATCACTGATTCATAGATGGGATAGCCCGGGTTGGGACAAATCACTTCATCGCCTTCATCAACACACGCGAGGACGGAGAAGAACATGATAGGTTTACCGCCGGGTGTCACCACGACCTGATCTGCCGTGAACTTCATACCACGTGCCTTCGACATGAACTCAGCGACAGTCTTTCGAAGCTCGGGCAGACCCGGAGCCGGTCCGTAATGCGTATAACCATCGTCAAGAGCCTTCTTCGCTGCGTTTTTGATGTTCACAGGCGTATCGAAATCGGGCTCGCCGATTTCAAGGTGAATAATGTGCTTTCCTCGAGCTTCGAGCGCCTTAGCTTTTGCAAGAACGAGGAATGCTGTTTCAGTCCCGAGATTCTTCATCCTCTGTGCGACGTGCATTCGGTTTATCCTGAATTGTTCAAGTGAATGGGAAAATGTGATAGGACGGCAGTTTACAGCTACTCAACACATGGACGCTGTGGGCGCCAGTCACACTGTGTTGGCGCAAAAATGTACCAAAAAGTGAGGAGAGTGGCAAGTTGCAGCAACTATGATTTCGGCTTTAAGCGAGCCAACATCTCCATTACTCTGTCAGCAACAGTTGTTGGATCAATTCCTCCTTCAAAGGCACAGATGTGTGGATCGCCCGGACATTGATGCTCACAGTAGTTCTCTGGAGGCAGGACTATTTCAGCCACGTTGCCTTGTGGTCCCCATAGGCGCGGTGCACAAGCCGTGAGTGGGCAGAACATTGAAACAGTCGGGACCTTCAGAGCTGCCGCAATGTGCATTGGGCCGCTGCTCGCAGAGACCAGAACGGCATAATGAGAAATCAAGGCCATTAACTCACCCAGTGTCAGTTGCCCGATAAGATCGGCGATGCGTGGTGAGCCTAATCTCCTGAAGGGTTCACTAAAGTCCTTTTCATGTCGGCTTCCTGTTACAACGATCCGTAGGTTGTCACGCTGCAAGAGTAAGTCCACAAGTTCAACGTATCGTTCGACGTGCCAATTTGGTGCTGATTTTCCACCGCCTGGATGGATCCCAACCACGAAGCTGCCATCTCTCGCTTCATTTGATATTCCCCGTGACCGAAGAATGTCTCGGGCACTTTCCCTTGCGGAATCCAAGAGAAACACTTCAACCGCCAAGTTGTTATCCTGCACGCCAATCGCTCTCCCCAAATCTAGACAGTAATCTGCCTCATGCCGCAGTGGAACGTATTTGTGGCGACTCACGGTCTTCATAAAAGTCAACACCTCATATAAAATCAGACCAACGCTAATGCGTGTCCGAATCCCAGCGAATAAAAGCATCCACGCTAGCCGCTCGGTTGGCAGAAGCAACAGAGCAGTGTCGAATTTATACCGTCTTAGGGTCTTCACTTGACGCCAGAAACCCCCGCGACCCCTGTGCTCATTCTCGGAATCATCGAGCAGGATATCATTGAGGTGCGGGTTTTTGAGAAGTATATCTTTTGTATGAGGCCGGACCATCGCAGCGATGAAAGCAGAAGGAAATGTCTGTCGGAGTGCTCGAATCAATGGTGTGGCGAGAACAACATCGCCGATGCGGTCCGTTCGGATGACTAATATCCGGCGATGTTCGCTCATCAGCGTAAACGGGTGGCTTGCAAGTGCTGGCTAACTCAGAAGCTCGGAGTGCCTTTCAAGAACTGATCCACAGGCTATTCTGGGTCACTCGTCATGATGAATAAAGGCTTCATTTCAAAACTTTTGTAGTACGGCCGCAGGCGTTCAGTATTATAATGCTCCTTGACGTTCACTACTTTCTTTGAGCTTGTCACGACATCAATTGGCATGTTATCATATCGTCCATTCTTCAATACAATGAGACGGCCATGAACTCCTTTGAGAATCAAGTCGAGAGCCAAAGTTCCGTATGCCATAGGAACTATAGAATCGATGGCATCAGGGTCACCGCAACGTACCAAGTACCCCAACTTCTGATTGATGACATTCACGCGCATGCCATTATTAAATTTTGGGGAGAGTTCCTCAAGTTCAGCTGAAACTAGATCACCAATGCCACCTAACTTTGCGTGTCCATAAGCATCCCTGGCGGCATTTTCGAAAACCATTTCACCACCTTCAAACATGGCCCCTTCCGACACCAAGACAACTGCATATCTACTTGGGTTCCTGCATCTGTCATCGACCAATAGTTCTGTCAGGTGTTCTATATTAAATTTATGTTCAGGGATGACACAACGATTTGCTGCACCAGCCATTGTCGGAAGCATTGCTGTAAAACCAGCGTAACGCCCAAAAACTTCCAGGATCAAGAATCGCTCATGAGAACCGGCCGTGGTGCGTAGACTATTTGTTAGCATTATCGTTCTGGTAACACATGTGCTGAAGCCTATACAGTAATCTGTTCCCGGAACATCGTTATCCATTGTTTTGGGAATAGCAACGACTTTAATGCCTTCCTGGTAAAGCCGCACGCCATAGCTGAGAGTATCATCGCCACCGATAGGAATAAGGTAATCAACACCCAAGTATTCTAAATTCTTGATTACCTCCGGGGTTAGATCATTCATTTCAGCATTATACTTGTCTTTCAAGTGCTTTGGAACATTTACCTTCGGGACATGACTGGGGCGTGTGCGAGAACTGTGCAAAAATGTACCCCCCGTTCTCCCTGCTTTGTTTACAATTTCTTCAGTGAGGATCTGATAATTACTACTGTTGTCGGCTTTTCTGTCGCGTGTTAATTCCACCAGACCTGCCCACCCTCGCCGAATCCCGACTACTTGATATCCTTCCCTGATCGCTCTTATTGTTACCGCCCTGATAGCGGGGTTTAGTCCCGGGACATCACCTCCACCGGTGAGAATAGCAATAACCGCTTTTTTCTTCTTGATATTCGCCATACCTCAACTTTCAGTTTGTTTGGTTCTGAACTCCAGTAACTAGAATGAATACTTCAACTCAAACGAAATTCTCTAGTTAGTTACGTGCTCCTTTTCCCTTGCAAAATCATACCTGTTGTCATTCATATTCACATCTGGAATCTGTGATTTACCCAACTGGATTTTCTTGATCGGTTTTGTATTCCCTATCGTGATTGTTATCTGTTTCTCTCCCTTCGACCAAGACCTACATGTTTGATACAAAGTATCTTCCTGACCGTCCGATGTTTTCGTCGTTATCGAGAGTCAAATTTTCTTTTTCATAGTCCAGCAGTGAGAATTCTAACTACCTCATCTGATGTTCTCGCTTCCAGGTACCTCTTGAAGTATCCTCAGTCAACACCTCCTCAGGGTTTTGCAGAATTCCGGTTGCCCAAACAATGAACCCACCCGGCACTGTGATCTCAACGTCAAAGTTACAAAAAATCG
>JAPUKJ010000069.1 GCA_027295705.1 Ignavibacteria bacterium
CATTGCCCGTGAATTTGGATTCGTGCGAAAAGAACTTAGGCGTCCCGAAGCAGATCACAAGCTTTGTTCTGCCGCTAGGGGCAACTATCAACATGGATGGGACCTCGATGTATCAAGCTATAGCTGCCGTTTTCATTGCACAGGTGTATGGACTGGACTTGAATCTTGCTGAGCAGCTCACCATCATATTGACGGCCGTATTGGCCTCGATTGGTACTGCGCCTGTGCCGGGCGTAGGGATAATCATGTTAATCATCGTACTCCGTTCAGTGCATATTCCTGAAGAGGGCATTGCTCTTATCCTTGGCATCGACAGGATCCTGGATATGTGCCGCACGGCCGTTAATGTCTCCGGCGATGCTGCCATTTCAACGATTGTTGCCAGGCAGGAAGGCGTGCTAGGCGCGGAGAATTTGGAAACGGCCTGATGGTTCGGATTGGCAAGATAGAAATAGGTGATCACAAACCCATTGTATTATTTGCAGGGCCATGCGTGGTAGAGAGTCTCGATCAGGCTCTGAAAACAGCCGAGCACGTGAAAGCAACGGCCGCGAAATACAAAACCCCTGTTGTCTTCAAGTCGTCGTACAAGAAGGCAAACCGTACGAGTAGCAAGTCCTTTATGGGTCTTGGTATGGATGAAGCATTGAAGATCCTGGCCGAGGTCAACAAGAAATGCGGGCTCCCGATCATGACGGATATTCACTCTGAGGCCGAGGCCTCCATTGCCGCTGAGGTTGCGGATGTGCTGCAAATCCCAGCGTTCCTGTGTCGGCAAACCGAGCTACTCCGCGCGGCAGGAAAGACCGGCAAGGTTGTTAATATCAAGAAAGGGCAGTTCCTCGCACCAGAGGACATGAAGCATGCCGCTGAGAAGGTCACTGAAACCGGCAACTCCCAGGTTTTGTTAACAGAAAGGGGAACGACGTTCGGCTATCACAATCTGGTTGTTGACATGAGATCGTTAAAGATCATGAGTGATCTTGGTTACCCGGTGGTGTTCGATGCGACACATTCGGTGCAGTTGCCTGGCGGGAATGAATCGTCATCGACGGGCTCGGGAGAACCGGAATTTATTTTTCCACTTGCACGAGCCGGAGTTGCAGCTGGTTGTGACGGCCTCTTTGTCGAGGTTCATCCGAACCCTGCCTCGGCGTTGAGCGACGCAGCCAGTCAGCTTAGATTAGACCTCCTAGATTCGCTTCTTGATCAGGTTACAAGAATTGATAGGCTTGTAAAGGGCTATTAGTGGCAAAAGGAAAGAAACTGGCGAAGAAAGTTAAACGCATCAAAATGATACTGTTTGATGTGGATGGAGTGATGACCGATGGAGGAATCTACTATTCGGCCGATGGTCATGAGCTAAAACGGTTCAACGCTCAGGATGGTTATGGTGTTGCACGGGCTCGAGAGCATGGTTTGAAGATCGGCATGGTCAGTGGAAGGAGCACGCCAACCGTTGAGGCGCGTGCTAAGGAACTCAATGTTGGCGATTTGTATCAAGACGCTTCAGACAAGCTGGACGTTATGCGGCAAATTCAGAAGCGCCATATTCTCAGGGAAGAGGAAATTGCATTTATGGGGGACGATCTGTTTGACTTGCCAATTCTGCACGCTGTAGGTTTCTCGGCGGCGCCAAAGAACGCTCGCTCTGAAGTGAAGAAGGCTGTTGACTATGTTACCAAGGCAGAAGGCGGACATGGTGCTGTACGTGAGCTAATTGACTTTATCCTGAAACATCAATTGTGATGAATGCGAACTGAAAGTACTGAAGTGTCAATAGCTAAGACAACTACGTATCCGAGGAGACTCAGAGGCAAGGAGTTGGATCTTCTTGAGTCGGTGTTGCCCGATGACCGGCCTGGTTACAGCCACTACAGAAAGCTGATCGGCTCGATGACGGTGCTGGGTGAAGGGAGGCGAGGCGAGGGGAACCTCATTCTGGGTTTTGAAGGTGACGAACCCGATACCACTTCTCCGTTGGCTGCAGTAATCGCCTATGGCGTGGTCGAGACGACTCGTGACCAGTACTCTATAACTGTGCGTGAATACGTTGGCGACCAAATTGATGTTGAGATCGTGTCGAGCAGAGGAGAGGAGGTTCCAGACCATTTTGAAGAGAAACGAAGATGGACGTACTCGACGTGGCTTCCTGGAAATCCCTCGCCGTCAACGGGCGCTCCAGTTCGTGACATCATCATCGATGACAACCTTGTGCTGGTAATTGCCGGGCAGGATCGAAGACTATGGGTGTACGACAAAGGTACAGGCATCAATCATCTTATTCCTATTACGAATTTCTATAATGAACTGATGCTGCACCGGAATATTCGAGATCCAAAGATTGCTCTCAAATCCAATTTGTTTTTTGAAGATGTCGCGTCATACAAGGACAAAGAGTTACGAGCATCATTTATTGCGTACAACAAATTGAGACCAAAGGTTGAGGTAAAGCAGTCGGAGTATGTGCAGAGAGAGAGCGGTTTCAAGGGCTTGCTTCATAGGGTTTTCAGCAGGAAAGCTTAGTATGAACGACCGCGAAAGGGTAATCGCAAAGGGAAAGGATGTCGTGCGGATCGAGGCCGAGACGATTGCGGCACTTGAACAGCGAATCGGCGACAGTTTTGCGGACGCTATCGAATTGTTCCAGAACTGTAAAGGATGCATCATAATTACCGGAATTGGCAAGTCCGGTATTATTGCGAGAAAAATTGTAGGGACTTTGAATTCGACGGGCATGCCTGCAATGTTTCTCCACCCATCGGATGCGGTTCATGGTGACCTCGGGATGGTACGAAAAAACGATGTTGTCGTGTGTATATCGAAGAGTGGTGATACGCCGGAAATCGGCAACCTGCTGCCGATGTTCAAGCGTCTCGGTGTGCCGATCGTCTCTCTGGTTGGGAATCCGCAGTCAAAACTTGCGCGTGAGTCAACTGTTGTTCTTGATGTATCCGTCAAGGAGGAGGCCTGCCCACACGATCTCGCTCCTACGTCTTCGACTACGGCGACTCTTGTGCTGGGGGATGCACTTGCTGTTGCCCTGCTCGATCGACGCAAGTTCAGAAGAGAAGATTTTGCACTCTATCATCCCGGGGGTACTCTTGGGAAGCGTCTGTTCCTGAAGATAGATGAGATGATGGCAACGAAGGAGAACATACCCAAGGTGGCGGGTGACGTTCCTCTTCATGAAGCGATCATGGAGATGACGACCAAACGACTAGGCTGTACGTGTGTCGTCAAGAATGATAACACGCTGGCGGGGATAATCACCGACGGGGATTTGCGCCGGGTTCTCCAGAAGACGAACGACATTGCCGGCATCACAGCGGACGCAGCGATGACACGGGATCCAAAGACGATTCGGCAGGGCAGCCTTGCTGTAGTCGCGCTGCAGGAAATGGAGTCATACAACATTACTCAGCTCGTGGTAGTTGATGAATCTCACCGTCCGATCGGTGTAGTTCACCTGCATGACCTTGTGAAAGCGGGCCTTGGTGGGGACGAATCCGCATGAAAAGGATTTGCATTGTTCTGTTGGTTTCCCTTGCTGCTTTTGGATGTGAGGAAAAACTCAAGCCCTCCGTTGTAACGCTAGATCAAACAGCAATTCCGTCACAGGAAAGCTGGAACAGCACAGTGACGTTCTCCGACTCAGCAAAGGTTAAAGCCGTTCTATGGGTCGGGCACATTGCTGTATACTCGGCGCAGCAATACACGCTATTGAGTGACAGCCTGCATGTAGATTTTTTCGATGAATTAGAATACCACACTTCCGTACTTACAGCCCAACGTGGGAGGGTCAACGACCGAACTCAGGACTTTACCGCCTACGAGAATGTCGTCGTGAATTCTGACAGCGGTGTTGTACTAAGAACCGACAGTCTGTTCTGGAACAACACAACACGCAAGATTCAGACAAACGCGTTCGTGGAAATCGTTTCCTCAACAGAACGTATCATGGGCCATGGTTTGATCAGCGACCAGGGTCTGAAGAACTACAAGATTTTTCGTGTAACGGGACGGATTGTGACGAATGAATAGAACTCGGAAACTGTGTCCCTCTGAAACCTTCTTGCTGCCGGCCTTCCTTTGTTGCGTGCTCGCCCAAGCCTCTGTGTTCTCACAGTCCAGCAACGTGATTAATCTTGAGAATGCTGACAGTCTCTTGGGTAAGATTATCGAGGGTAAGGAAGTGCGCGAGTTGATAGGTCACGTGAAATTCAGTCAAGGCGATATTAGTGTGAGTTGTGACCGTGCTCTCCAGTACATAGAGACAGGAAGGGTGATCTTGACAGGGAATGTCGTAGTCCAGGATGACAGCGTCATAATACGGGCCCCGCGCGGCATGTACCACAGGGATGAGCGCCGGGTGGAAGCGTTCGATAGTGTGAGTCTTGATGATGGGAAGGTTCGACTTACTGCACGATATGGGGAATACTTTGTCGGGCCAAAACGGGCCTTCTTTCATTCTCACGTTGTCATAGATGACGCCGGCTCGACAGTTATTGCTGATTCGTTGGTGTATTTCCGGACAGAGAAACGCTCTGTGGCAACGAGTAACGTTAAAGTGTACAACGCCGCAGACAATGTGACGATCATGGGAAATCAACTTGAGCATCTATCGGAGGCGCGTTTCAGCCGCGTAACGGGCGGTCCAGTATTTTTTCAAGTTGATACCTCAGCATCGGGGAAAATGGACACGCTCGTTGTTCGCAGCAGAGTCATGGAATCCTACCGTGATTCTATAAGGCGCTTGCTTGCTATCGACAGTGTGGAAATCGTTCGTTCCGACCTGGCCGGCCTAGCTGGCTTCGCGGAGTTTTTTACTGAGGGGGACAGTATTCTCTTGCGCAGTTCTCCGGTAATCTGGTACGAGCAGACACAGGTGACGGGAGATTCCATTAATGTGTATTTGAAGGCTCGCAAGCTCCACCATGTTGATGTTATGGGCGAAGCGTTTGCACTATCGCAGAGTGATTCCAACTATCCGGAACGTTTCGATCAAATCACAGGAGAGTTTATGCGAATGCATTTTCTTGATCGGAAGCTTGATAGGATCGACGTCGAGAGACGTGCGATCAGCGTGTACCACTTATATGAGGACGATGAGCCAAATGGCTTGAATAGAACGAGCGGCGATCATATTGTTTTGCTCTTTGAGAAAGGAAAGGTACAGTCAATCAAGATCTTTGGCGGTGTTGAGGGGCGTTACATTCCGGAGAATCTCGTACACGATCGGGAGGAAGAATACAGAATCGCCGGTTTCCGATGGCGTGACGATCGGCCACAGTTGCTCCGCGGTGGGGTGCAGATTGCCAGACAGCTTGTGTCCCAATAATGTAGTCAGGTTTTGAACGGCGCTAAGGTGGCCATGAAAAAACACAGCGCGAATTCGGCTAAGATCCTTCGCTCTGAAAACCTCGTCAAGAAGTACAAAAAGCGCGCTGTTGTGAAAAACGTCAGTATTGATGTGCGGCGGGGCGAAGTTGTCGGTCTGCTTGGACCCAATGGTGCCGGGAAGACAACGACGTTCTATATGATCGTTGGAATGATTGCTCCGAACGAGGGTCGGGTCTACCTTGACTCCCTGGAGATTACAGCGATGGCTATGTATAAACGCGCAAGAATGGGTATTGGCTACCTACCACAAGAAGCTTCCATCTTCCGCAGGATGACGGTTGAACAGAATATCCTGGCTGTGCTGCAAATGATGGATCTCTCCGCCGCTGAGCAACGAAGCAGGTGTGAGCAATTGATGACCGAGTTCAACATTGCGCACCTTGCTCGCAGCAAAGGCTATACGCTGTCGGGGGGAGAACGGCGTCGGACGGAGATTGCCCGGGCGCTTGCCACAGATCCGCGCTTCATCCTCTTGGATGAGCCGTTCGCAGGGATCGATCCGATCACTGTGGAGGAAATCATGAAAATGGTGGCAGGCTTAAAAGAACGAGGCATTGGCGTGTTGGTTACAGACCATAATGTTCATGAAACCTTGTCAATCACTGACCGGGCATATCTGCTGTTTGAAGGGCGGATCCTCAAATCTGGCACCTCGGAATTTCTCGCAAATGACCCTGAAGTAAGAAAGCTTTACCTGGGAGAAAAATTCAAGCTGGACCGATACCAGTAGTCATTTGCTTGCGGGAACTCATTCATTCGCGTTTTCGTTCTTCACTTTACAAGACGGCAGATAAATCCAGTACGCTCATGTTAAAAACCAAAACACAGGAGGTATTATGCTGAAGAAGCTCTCTTCGGTAGTTGCGTCAGCAATCCTTTTTGCGATGCTAGGGTTACTGCCCATCAGACAGGCATACTCGCAGGAGAAGACAAGTGCAGTAATGAAGGCAAATGTAGAAGAAGCCACGACGCGACAGGGATACGTGGTCGATGAGATGTGTGCCAAAATGATGATGGGTAAAGAGACCACCATGAAAAAAGCTGCGGCACACACCAAGGCCTGTGCACTTGAGGAGGAATGTGCGGCAAGCGGCTACGGCGTATTCTCAGAAGGCAATTGGTACAAGTTTGATGAAGCAGGAGATGAGATGGCTCTAGAGTTGATCGAGAACACCGAACGCAAGAAGGGGATTATGGTAGATGTAACCGGAAAGATGGAGGATGAAGAACTCGTGGTTGCGTCTATCAAGGAACACGAAGCAGACAAGATCGACGAGAAAGCCGACATGAAGAAGAAAATATATAAGCAGAAATGATCAACTTCAATCTAGCTTGACTAGAGCAGGAGTCCCGCCATGACCGTGGCGGGACTTTTGTTTTGTTGTACCCTTATTGGTCCAACAGAACATATTTTTTCAATGATTCTAGAAATTGGGTCGCTCTTGCAGAATGTTCTTCAGCATCACTGGACTTGGGATGCCATCGATCTTGTCTAAGTAGCAACTTGAGGTCGAATAATGATAGAGGTTAGTGGAGAGGGTCCTTTCATGCCTAGTATCTCTTCACCCGTAAAACCCCAAATTGCAAGGGCGATAACGAGAGGGAATCCAGTGGCCGCAACAAGAAGACTTAGGAATTCTCTCTGCGTGAATCTGAACCTCTTGGATAGACTTGCCATATACTCATTTAGATATTAGTGGTCAATAGGTCAGAGCATGGCAACTAACGTGTGCAGGCACTACGCCGTGCCGTTTGCAGCCTACAAACAATTCATTTTGTCTTGCGGCGAACGGCATGGAGCGAACTCAAGAATATTTCTTTCAACAAATGTGAGTGTCGTAAACACGCTTGTTATACGGCGTTTGCGTCACTGGTTGAGTCCGTTTTCGACTCGGCAACAGCAATCTCTGACTTAGCTCGATTTGGTGGAGATGGAAATACTACAATTGCACCTTCGCAGGCTAAGATTGCTTGTCTGCATTTTGCTGCAAAATCTTTATCTCTACTCTCTCTTATGTATCGTACCACTGGAAACAAATCTGGAGTTCGTATCAAGGCCGCCTTAAGGCGCGCAGCTCCTTTGATGCATTTTTCGGTGAAGAAGTCCCCTCTTTCTTTGAGCGGGGTCAACCGCTGAGCATTCCCGAAGAGAACCCCTTTGGCGTACTCTGTCACTTCTTCTTTTGCAAAATCCTCGCTAAGATTGCGTTCGAGTTGACTCAGCTTGTCAATATTGACAGACTTATTATCTTTGCCTTCTACCTCACCCAAGAACCGGCCTTCCTCGCAAATGAAAACGGCATCGAATTCAGAGTGCGAATCTCTGAAGGGTTGGGCAGTAAAACTAAGCAATCGCAACGAGTCAATTACTGCTGATTCTAGGGGTTTGCCTTTTTCATAGAGCAGACGACGAAAGGAACCTTCAGCCCAAAGATGCCCTAGAAGTTCGGTCTTTGTATTGCGGAGTTGCTTGATCTGTGAATTGACCTTAGCTATTTTTGATTCAAACAGTGATTCGCTAGGAAGTCGCCATTCTGAGGCTTGGGTCCAATCGGGTGGTGGTGTGAGTTCCTGGTCACTCTTGAGTAAGGTGTCGATTTCGAGAATAGCTTCCAATAATTTGTGCCCAAGCTTGAGTGCCTCCTTAGTCCATTGAGGTCCATCTTTCTCTGAGTACTTGACAAACTTATCGGTTTCGAGGTCGAGAGGAGGTAATAAGATGAGCGCGCCGTTAGTTTTCGTTCGAGTCGATGCGCCGACTATCTTGTCACCAGTTCGCGTCTTTACCAAAACTTGAGAGAACTTACCGTCGAAATAAACTTCGTACTTGCTATACTGCCCGAACAAGTTCCAATAATTCGAGAGGTACTTCAGATCTGCAGCGGCTTGGATGATCTCGCCTCCCTTTGGAACAAGACCATCCAGTGTGGCTGGTACAGCGTGATAGCTATTCAGCGGCTTGACTATGTTGATAGTCTGCCGATTGCGTCCTGTTCCAGAGTATTGTTTTTCTCCCGTGTAAAC
>JAPUKJ010000007.1 GCA_027295705.1 Ignavibacteria bacterium
CTCTTCGTTGAGTCAGAGTGTGTCCTCGGGGCAGGGACAAAATGCAAAGGTAGCGACCTGTGGTCGGCCTACGAGGTCTTTTGTGCTGAGAGTGGGATCGAGCCGTTGTCAAGGAAGGAGTTTGCACTGCAATTAAAGAGAAGCCAGGCGGTAACGGTGAAGGCTCACAGGTGGGGTGACGAGGGCGACCCCCACAGAACATATTTCGAGATAGGCTTGAGAGCCAGATAGAGTTTTGGAGGGTGTACCGTTACATGTTACAACCATCAAAACTAACCGATTGGAATCATTTGATAGGTTTTCAATCCTGTAACGTGTAACAGATGGAAAAAGACATTCTGCAATAAGAAGGGAAGCATCGATGAACATCATGGCTGAACTCTCGGAGGTCTGGAGTGCAAAGAGCAAGACTACTGCTAGCAACTTGGACGAATTGGCTGCCAACCCGTTGCCGTACTTTGAGCAGGCGTTTCAATACGTCCAGACTCTGATTGTTGAGACATATAAATCGCGAAACTGTACCTACGCTGAGTTGCTGGAAGAGGTACGGAAGGTCGATCCAGACATTGTAGGAAGGTACTTTCAGTTGTTTGACACGGTTGACTGTGACGTATATGGAAGGTGGTGTTCTGGCACGTTGACCCTCGAAGAGTATGATACGTTTTGCAGGGCGGTTGACAAATGGAAGGACGTTACGGTAAGAATGCTCGGAACGTTGAAAGGAGGCAAGCATGGATATCGACAAGACCACTTCCCCCCCAAAAGTAGAAAGGTGGGATAGCAGACGTGAAGACCCAAAAAAGTTTTCTGTAGCCTTAAAAAAGGACATGAAATGGATTTTTCTTGGACGCCACCAAGAAACAGAGAAGTTTTGTCTAGCCTTGGAAAAAAGCGCGGTGATTGAAGGCGATGTAGCAGCCGCAGAGCTCTACTTTCGACTTGTGTTCGACTGGGAGCCTAAGGACGAAATTGAACTAATACTCATAGCAAATCATGACACTTGAGGAGCTCAACATAACGTGGGAGGATGAGCATAAGGATTATATCTTTCAACAGCTTGCCGAGATGTACTCGGTTTCAGAAACCGCAGACAATACGCTTACAGAGTTTAGCGACGAATGGGATGTTGAAACTACGACGGAAGAAGGCAAGCGGCGGGCAGTGCAGATACGGAAATGGATATATGACCGAGTGCGTTATTATGCCTACGATAAACGCTGCGAAGAACATCAAAGACGTATCCTTCAAATGCGGCAACGATGGGAAAGAGACATCGAATCTCATGTTAGAGAGGCAAATAAGGCCAATCGGATACGAGATTTGGCAAAAATCAAAGACCTTGCTATTGGGGACGGAGAATATGGGGCCGCAGTTAGAGCATTGGCTGAGATTCGTACAGAGATGGAGGGTGTGAAGCTACGCGTTGAGGGAATGATTGAATACAATTTGAACATTGATGCGGACATACGAACACTACTCCTTAAAGCAGGTTTGACAGAAGAATATGCGGATAGTTTCATCAGAGAACTTGGAAACGGGCAACTTGACCCCGACGGAATCGCAAAGATTGCGCGTGGCAATAGCTCGACGACTAGAAATTAGTCGCTGGCAGAGGAATCCTCTTGATTGGATGGTCGAACGGTTAGGCGTTGGGCGTGAGACGATTGATTGGGAGATGTTGAAGGAGTATGAGAATCACCGTTGGGATGGCGACGTGAATCCGCTCAAGACGATATGCGATTATCTTGCCGAGGGTCATTGGGTTGCCGTCGAGAGCGGGGTGTCAACCGGAAAAACGTATTTGGCGGCATGTTTGACTTTGTGGTTCTTGGACTGTTTTCCACAGTCCCGCGTTGTGACAATTGCTCCGAAGGCCGACCAGCTAAAATTACATATTTGGTCTGAGATAGGCGAGCTTCATCCGAAATTCGGGAAGGGTGAACTGCAGACATTCATATTGAAAATGCGACCACCAAAAGATTATTGGGCTGCGGTTGGTTTCGTTGCCGGGGTGAGTGCGGAGGAAGCAAGCGCCTCAGCACGAAAGGCGCAGGGCTTTCATCGGGCAAATCAGCTTATCATCTTCGAAGAAACACCGGGAATACATGAAGCAGTAATAACTGCTTTTGAGAATACATCAACCGCTCCTAATAATCTCATTCTCGCCCTTGGCAATCCGGACCACCAGCAAGACGCACTGCACAAGTTCTCACAGCGAAGGAGGGTCAAGCATGTCAGAATCTCCGGTTTTGATCATCCCAATGTCGTCCTCAAAAACCCCAATTTCGTCCCGGGCGCGCAGACCGAGGAAGGACTTGCGAATCTACTCGACAAGTACAAATCAGAGGATAACATGCTCTATCGTAGTCGGGCGAGAGGTATTAGTCCACAGCAAGCAACCGATGCTCTTATTAGATGGGAATGGTGTGTTGGGGCAGCCAATAGAGGATTGGACGATTCGAAAACACGGATTGACAATCAAGAATCGGGGGCCTTGGGGGTTGACGTCGCCAACTCGGAAGCGGGTGACAAGGCAGCAATCGCGCGCGGCCAAGGTGCAACATGTTTAGAAGTCGATGATTTCCCATGCCCAAACAATCTTGATCTTGGCGCGGACGTGTTCACGAAGATGAAACTATTCGGCATTTCGCCGGAAAACGTGGGCGTCGATGGTGTCGGAGTCGGGGCTGGGACGGTGAACAAAATCAACGAGCTTCTCGCGGGGTCGGGTGAGGTTGTGAACATCCAGAGCGGAGCCGCCGCGACGGAGCAGAGCGAAGGCGAACTCCAGATGCAGGAGAAGTTCAAGAACCTGCGTAGCCAGATGTGGTGGCAGGCAAGAACCGACTTGCAGTTTGGTGGGAAATCCGGGCTTGTTCTTCCCGACGACGAAGAATTGTTCGCCGACCTGTGCGCGCCCAAGTTCAGGGTGGACGGGAAGGTGATCATCGTCGAGTCCAAAGAGGCGATCAAAAAGCGTCTCGGTAGGTCGCCTAACAAGGGAGATGCTTTCGTGTATTGGAATTGGATCAGGAAGAACAGGGCGACACAAGCCGCCATAGCCGTGGATGACCAAGAGGGGGAGATCGGCTACGATCCGTTCAAGGCGAGGAGAAGCGGGAGAGGGGTGTTTTCGTGAATAGACCAAAAGTGATTTGTCTTTGTGGCTCCACTAGATTTACGGATGCTATGCTGATAAAGCAATGGGAATTAACAAAGCAAGGTGTCATCGTATTGAGTTGGTGTGCGTTGCCATCATCTTATGAAGCCTGATAGACGGGGCGTGAGATAAAAAGCGAGGCTTCAGATGACGACCAGTACAATCTGAAGCCTCTGGATGTCGAAACCTCACGCGAGAGCGCCATGCGAGAGCTTCTGACACCTCAAATAAATGTACGCTCTCGCTAAGCAATAGTCAATCAGATAAGGAGTGCATATTCGCTTGTACTAGCTATAAATGTGAGATGAGAGCGATTAGCACACAAATGGATGGATAAAATGGGCAAAGTGGGGAGGAAGAAATGTATCAGGATGCCATTGAACTTTGGGATGCAGGCGGCAATGAGTCTTATCTGTACACCGAGAATTGGGACATTGCAAAAGATCTGAC
>JAPUKJ010000070.1 GCA_027295705.1 Ignavibacteria bacterium
CTGTAGGGCAGTGTTTTATCATTGTATTCTCCTCGATAAGTTGAAAATCATCTGTTGCAGATTCACTTGCGAGTGGTGGGCGTTGCCGTTTCGGTCTCAATTACATATTCTCTACAATTGCCTCTCCGAACTCCGAGCACTTCACTTCCTTCGCCCCTTCCATCAGACGGGCGAAGTCGTAGGTGACCACCTTTGAGCGGATGGTCTTGTCCAGGCCAGAGAGTATCAGATCTGCCGCCTCCTTCCAGCCAAGATAGCGCAGCATCATTTCGCCGCTCAGGATAACTGACCCGGGATTAACTTTGTCTTGGCCAGCGTATTTGGGTGCAGTCCCATGCGTGGCTTCAAATATGGCATGACCTGAATCGAAGTTTATGTTGCCGCCGGGAGCAATTCCGATGCCGCCCACCTGTGCAGCAAGCGCATCTGAGATGTAGTCTCCATTCAAGTTCATCGTGGCGATGACGTCAAACTCGTCGGGCCGCGTGAGTATCTGCTGCAGGAATGTATCTGTAATTACGTCCTTGATGAGGATCTTTCCGCCTGGTGGGCGTCCGCTGCATTCATCCCAGGAAACTACCTCGTTTGTAAATTCCTTCTTCGCGAGAGCATATCCCCAGTCCTTAAATCCCCCTTCGGTGAACTTCATAATGTTTCCTTTGTGGACCAGTGTCACAGACTTTCTTTTGTTTGCAATTGCATACCGGATTGCTGCGCGCACCAATCGCTCCGTTCCCTCGCTGGAGACAGGTTTGACCCCAATGCTTGAAGATTGTGGCAACCGGATTTTCTTGACCCCCATTTCCTTCTGCAGCCATTGAATGATTTTGGTAGCCTCGGGAGTCCCCGCCTTCCATTCAATCCCTGCATAGATGTCTTCGGTGTTTTCGCGAAAGATCACCATGTCGACCTTCTCTGGGTGCTTCACGGGTGACGGAACACCTGAAATATATCGTATTGGTCTCAAGCAGACGTAGAGGTCAAGCGTCTGTCGCAATGTAACATTGATAGAGCGGATTCCCCCTCCAACTGGAGTGGTCAGCGGTCCTTTGATTGCAACAATGTATTGCTTGATGGCTTCCAGTGTATCGTCTGGCAGCCATGTCCCTTCGCCATAGACGGTGTTCGATTTTGCTCCCGCGAATACCTCGAACCATTCTATTTTCTTACTGCCATTGTATGCCTTCTTGACTGCGGCATCGAAAACGCGTTGTGCAGCTCGCCAGATGTCCGGACCCGTTCCGTCTCCTTCTATGAACGGAATGATGGGATGATCGGGAACTTTCAGCTGACCGTTATGGACGGTAACGTTGTCGCCAGATCGCGGTGGTGTAAGATCTTGGACCTTAGGCATGAACTTTAATCTCCTTAGAATAGTCGTTGTCTATCGAATGTGCTCTCTGATTATCGGAAAAATAGCTTGGAAAGTGGGTACTGATAATCTGACAGAAAAACGCAATCGGCCTTCACAGTGCTCATGCATCGATTGGTGAATGAGCTTGGATAGTTTTTCAAATCCACTGATCGATAGGGAACGAAAAGGGTGGAATAGGAGGGTTCGCCTGCACGGATTGAGCAATCGAGTTGTGGACTCGAACTTAGAGCCTCAAGTCCATTGCTTTGCTACCGTTTCACTAGCTCCAAATCCCACAAAAACTAAAAAAAAGGCACCCCAAAGTCAACGCAAGTTGGTCTTCTCATCTGGTGAAGCTCGAAGAGTGGGGCGGTTGTTTGCTTGATTTTCATGAGCCGTTTACATATATTTTTCGAACTGTTTCTTGCAACATCCGATTGATTGAGGAGTGATCATGAAGCGTTTTTCCCCCCTAGTAATTCTCCTGCTCGTAGCGGTCTACTTTTCCATCACAGGGTTTCAATGCGGTTCTGCTGAGCTTACAACTGCTAAGTTGGCTATGCAGCAACAACAGTGGGACAAGGCAGAAGTGAGCCTCATGAATGAGGTGGCGAAGAACCAACAGAACGAAGAGGCTTGGTACTTGTTGGGTCAGGTGCGTCTGGAGATGAAAAATTATCAGGGGATGAATGAAGCATACACGAAGGCACTTGCGCTATCTGATGATCATAGGAAGGAAATTGGCAACAACAGACTTGCAGTTTGGGGCGACCTGTACAATGACGGAATTGCCTCCTACAATAAGGGCAAAGACGACCCTTCAAACTATGATAAGGCTATTGAGAGCTTTGGAACAGCCCTATCCCTCGTTCCCGATAGTGCATCTACGTATTACGTTTTGGCGCTCGCACACTATACGAAAAAGGATTATGACAACGCTGAGCCGAACCTGAAGACCGCGCTCACCAAGAAGCCAGATTACGCTGAAGCCGCAGATCTGCTAGGTCAGGTTTGTCTTGCTCGGGCGTCTGAAAAAACGCTTGCGAAGGATACCGTGGGCGCAACTACGGAGTATGAGAAGGCGGCAGCAGCGTTTGAAAAGGCTTACAAAGCAAATCCGCAAAAACCTGACTACATCCTTAGCCTAATTGAGGCATACGACAAGGCCGACCAATCAGATAAAGCGATGGCGTTGACACGTGATGCTGTTGCCTCGGACCCAACTAACAGAACCTATCGATATGTATACGGCGTGTTTCTTTTAAAGCAGGATAAGTTCGAAGATGGCATTGAGCAGTTCAGTAACGTCGGACAGCCGGTCCCGGACAGCGTCGATGCAATCTACATCGACGCAACCTACAATCTTGGCGTTTCTTATCTCAATTGGGGTGTAGCGATGAAAAAAGAGTCCGATAGGAAGGCAGAAGCCGATAGGAAGAAGATAGGGAGAAATGCGAAAGTGGATCTCTCCTATAAGGAGAAGTTCAGGGCCGCTCTACCGTACCTTGAAAAGAGCAGCAAACTTCGAGAAGACAATGCCGTTCTGTGGCAGCAATTAGGAAAAGTCTATGCTAATTTGAACATGGTAGGGAAATCCAAGGAGGCTTTCGACGAGGCTGACAGGATCATGAGTAATAACTAACAGAATATTCACACACTGGGTGCCCCGCCTTGCAACATGGGACGGGGCACTTTGTTTCTTGGAGAAAACAATGACTGACAAGCCGCAACAACCACAGGGTGGGCAACAAATCAACGTCGAGCTTGGTGAGAAAGAATCAGAAGGTATTTACTCGAATCTGGCAATCATTACACATTCGCCGGCCGAATTCGTTATTGATTTTACCCGGGTGCTTCCAGGTGTTCCCAAGGCAAAGGTGCATGCACGGATAATTATGACTGCTCAGCACGCTAAATTGCTGCTGAGGGCGCTGGAGGATAATATCAAGAAGTTTGAGGCCAAATTCGGTGAGGTAAAGATCCATGGTGAGGTGCCAGGAGCTGGATTAGGATTTCAGCCGATGATCAAGGACGAGAAAGTTCACTAAGAGGAAGTAGTGCAAATGGGGAACAAACGAGGAGTAGTGGGACTCTTTTTGATGTTTGTTTCGCCACAATAGCAGTGCGCGATCACTGCGTGTAGGACTCCGGTGGGAAGAAACGGAGGTAAGAAGCAGCTTAACATATAAATTACGTTGTCGACGCCACAAAAGTACGGGGGGGGACTTATGGGTTTCAGACACACTAAATCGTTTTGCGCAATTATGCTTCGGCCAGCGCAAGCCTTTATCCTGCTTTGTTCGATCCTTTCGCTACACTGCTTCAACGAACCGTTGGAGCCGGTGATCCCCAGTTGGGACGTAAATTTTTCAATCCCCTTAGCTAATAGAGAGTATACACTCTTAGAGATCGTAGAAAAAGATACGAGCATGCTAAGAGTTGGCAGTGGCAACCAAATAATCTATTCGACTTCAGTCGCTGCGAGCCCAACATTTGTCGGTGACCTCATTATTCTCAGTCCAAACGACACAACTGTTCATGTAAACCTCGGTGCGTTCCAACTCAATGCATTGTCCACCACCATACCGATCCAGTTGCCGTGGCTGCTGCAGGGCTCGACCGTTCCAATCCCTGATACCACGGTGAATGTAGCAGACGTCTCTGACACAATTTCGACATTCCAAAGCGTCTCATTTGAAAGCGGTTCGATTAGTCTGACCATTGAGAACAACCTTCCCGTTGCTTTGGAAGTGGTAAACCCTGTCGAGCTGCGCGACGACCAGAATAACCTTGTCGTTACGTTTGTGTTCAACCCGTCAACCATTCCACCGAATAGTTCGAGGACAGCGACCGATGATCTCGCCGATAAGACAATAACTAATGTCATACATTTATCGGGATTGACGCTTCATATCACCGGAAGTCAGACACCTGTCCCCATCCCCAGTGGAGATCTGATTGTGGCAACGCTCGCTACAAACGACGTGGAAGCCAGCCAGGCGGTTTTTGCTGAAATCCCACCTCAGATCATCACAAACAATGACACGACAAATCTGAACCTTGACGATTCAACGATAGTGAAAGAGGCGCGCTTTCAGAGCGGGACACTGAATCTCCGCTTTACTAATACGGTGAGCTTGGACATACTATTCAAATACCGCCTTAGCGAACTCCAACAATGGATAGGAGGGATGTATGTACCCTATGAAGACAGCATAAGCTTGTCGGCAATGAGTACAGATTCAATCTCTATCAATCTCGCAGACAGCAAAATCCAATCACAAACGGGGGACCTCGTTCGATCGCTGGAGCTGGTCAGCACTATTGGATTTCCGACTGGGTCAACTCAGCCGGTGACGGTTAGGGCCACTGACAAAGTGCTCATCTCGGTCAGCAGCGATGACGCGATCATTGTAGATAGTGCAGTTGCTGTGCTGAAACCAACGTGGGTAAATGTCAATACAGCCATAGGCATTGACTTCGGTGAGTGGCCAACAAGGTTTGCAGGGCAGTTGAACATACCTGCCGCAACACTGAATCTAAACACAGTGTCAACAATCGGTTTTCCAGCGGACCTCTACCTCAAAATTGGCGCGGTGAATGCCGCGGGAGATTCAATATTCCTTCAGGTTCCTGC
>JAPUKJ010000071.1 GCA_027295705.1 Ignavibacteria bacterium
TCTCTTTGCCAAAAGCAGCATGCTGGCTCTTTGAGATTGCGGAACCATCTAGGTGCATGTTGCCGGGGACGTACAAAGCACCACTGAAAGAGGCAGCGTAGGAGAATTTCGATGGATATTTCAATGCGAATTTCATGGCGCCGTATCCTCCCATAGACAGTCCCACGATCGCCCTGCTGTCTCGTTCATTTAGTGTTCTGTACTTTTTGTCCACAAAAGGAATCAGATCATTGATGATGTAATCTTCATAGTTCCCGGCCTTGACTGCACCAGGAGAGTTTGTGTACCAACTGTTCTTCCCGTCTGGAGTTATAAGGATAAAGCGATAGTCTTTTGCATAATTCAGAAGGTCCGTGCGGGTTACCCAATTGGTGTAGTTGCCACCATAACCATGGAGTAAATAAACAGCTACATAGTGATCCTGATACGTGTCATAGTTTGTTGGTAAGACGGCGTAGAATTTCATATAAGTATTCACGTTCGGTGAGAACACACTGTCTTCGACGAGGGTGACAAGATTCTGTGGAAATGCATGTAGGGCAAAGCAATATATGAAGGTCAGAGACAACAGGAATTTTCGCTTCATAGGCAAGATCGTTTAGTCGTGTAGGAGCAGTGCCAAGGTAGCATTGAGTATGTGATTATAGGTACGAGCTTGCACCCCGATTCATCGGAATGTTTCAGGAAAAAATCATCTGGTTCCTTCACTGATTCCAGCTGCGTTCAGCGGTGTTCTTGGCACGATCATAAATTGAGATGCAATCCAAAGTTGGTCGCGCTATAGCTGTTCGTTGTTATCCAAGCCTGTGGGCGGCATTGATTCTGGGTATACAGAGTTTCTACAGTCTCCTCACGTCAACTCCGCCCTCGATCGTACATGTAAATATCAAAGGCTCTCTTCCCGTCATTTTGGGATATTCCGTTTTTAGTCTTGTGATCACATCGTTAACATATTCGTCTTTGACCAAGCAGATTGCTGAGCCGCCGAACCCTGCTCCAGTCATGCGCGCTCCGTACACCCCCTTGGCCTCAGCGCAGATGTCAACCACGGTATCGAGCTCCGCACAGCTGACCTCATAGTCTGCTTTTAAACTGAGATGCGATTGATACATTAGACTACCGAATTCCAAAAGCTCACCACGTTTGAGTGCTTCGACTGCCTGCGTTACACGGAGATTTTCAGAGATGACATGCTTGCAGCGTTTCTGGAGGGTTGGGTTCAGGAGGTGGCGGTAGTTCTCAAATTGCTCTAATGATACATCGCGCAATGCACGCACTGAGGGTATTGCATCTGCCAGCAATTTTGTGGCGAGTAGACATTCCTTCCGACGTAGATTGTATTCAGAGCTGGTGAGTTCACGCTTGACCCCGGTGAAGCATACCAGCAGTGTTACTCCACTCGGGAATGGCACGTACTCAAGGCTAAGAGAGCGACAGTCTAAGAATAATGCGTAGTCTTTTCTTGCTGAGACACTAGCAAACTGGTCCATGATGCCACAATTTATCCCAACGAATTCGTTTTCAACCTGTTGGCAAAGCTTGATGAGCTCGAGTTCATCGGTGCGGATTCCGTTAAGAGCGCACAGTGAATATGCAACAGCGACTTCCATCGCACCGGATGAACCCATGCCAATCCCTTCAGCAATATTGCCTGCGATGCAAAGGTTTGCACCGCGCAGATGGTGTCCCTTGCGCAACAAAAAGGATGCGACTCCCTTTGCGTAGTTTGACCAACGGTCTTCAGTCGTTGCGCAGAGGTTATTGAGTGGCACTTGGACGAGGGAATTGAAGTTCTTGGAATGTATGGCCAGCTGCTCATCATCGCGCGGCCCGGCAGCAGTAATCACTGACCGGTCCACTGCCACAGGAAGAACAAATCCCTCGTTGTAGTCCGTGTGTTCGCCAATGAGGTTTACTCGTCCGGGAGCCGAAGCAACTAATGTAGGCTGAGCACCAAAGACTTCTTGGAAATTAATGACAGACTCCTCGAGCAGGTTCTTTCGTGAGACATCGACTGATAATAGGGCCATATGAGGTTTTCGAGTGTGGTGTTGATCTTACTGCTGCATTAGGGTAATCGAATAAGCCGAGCCCAGCCTTGTATGCTTTCAAACCGCGGATCCAGTGAAGTTCGCACTGGAGTACTGAGTGGCGTCAGGACGAAGTTATGACTAAGTGATGTGGTTAAGTTTCAGAGTACAGCCAGAACCTAAGAAAATCGGCTTCCAATAGCAAAGGATCAGTTTTGATCTGCTACGTTGCCGCTCAGCTTGATTTTATCCACACTCGTGGCTACTTTGTAGTAGTAGTTGAGGGTCAAGCATCAACGATCAGTTCTTTGATTTGTCCGCCTGCCTGCCGTCGGGCATACCGCAAGGCAGAGATTGGCGGGCAGGAAGGGAGAATCTAACATGCCTACCATAGTCCGCTCGAAGAATCCAACACCACGGGGTGCTGCCACAGTCGCTAAGCCAACAAATGGTATCCAGACAGTTATGAATTTCGCCAACGGTAAATGGGTAGCATCGCACTCTACTGATTACCTTCCCGTGATGGATCCGTCCATAGGCCAACAGATAGCAAATGTCCCGTTGTCGACCCCGCAAGATGTTGATGATGCGGTGCGATCAGCACAAAAGGCTTTTCCTGAATGGTCAAGTACACCCATCAAGGAACGGGTGCAGGTTTTTTACCGCTACAAAACACTTTTTGAAAGGCATGCCGAAGAGCTTGCTGCACTCGTTCATCAGGAGAACGGAAAGACGATGTCCGAATCGATGGCAGAGGTCGAGAAGAGCGTCGAGGTCACGGAATTCGCTTGCTCCATGCCGCAATTAGTTGCGGGCGAGATACTCGAAGTGAGTCGCAGCGTAGAATGCAGAATTGACCGAGTTCCCCTGGGAGTGGTTGTGTCCATCACGCCGTTCAATTTTCCTAATATGGTGCCAAATTGGACTATCCCAAACGCGCTGGTACTTGGGAATACCATGATACTGAAACCCTCAGAGCAGGTTCCGCTGAGTGCCCTGAGAATAGCGGAACTGCTTAAGGAAGCTGGGCTGCCGGATGGAGTTTTCAACATTGTTCACGGAGGTCAAGCGGCGGTCGAGGCGATATGCGATCATCCGGGTATTCAGGCAATTTCTTTTGTCGGGTCAACACGCGTTGCAAAAGCTGTATATGTGCGGGCAACCTCGCATTTGAAACGTGCATTATGTCTGGGGGGCGCCAAGAATCACTTGATAGTGCTACCTGACGCACACGAAGAAATGACAGCCACGAATGTTGCGGCGTCAATGAGCGGTTGCGCGGGACAGCGCTGTATGGCCGCGTCAGCTATGGTCGCCGTGGGTGCGGTTGATCATATCGTTAAGCGTCTCTGTGATGAAGCGCGAAAAATAGTCCCGGGCAAGAGCCTGGGTGCAGTTATCTCCAAGAGCGCAAAAGAGAGAATCGAGCGCTACATTACCGAAGCTGAACGAGATGGAGCGAAAGTTCTGGTTGATGGAAGAAATGCAGTTGTGGAAGGGAAGGAAGAGGGTTACTATGTTGGGCCTACTGTCATTGATTACGTGCGACCAGATATGAAGATTGCGCAGGAAGAAGTTTTCGGACCTGTCCTTTCAATCACGCGTGCGGAAACTGTCGATGAGGCGATAAGTATCGAAAATAGTTCACCGTATGGAAACGCCGCCTCGGTATACACTCAGAGCGGCGGCCTCGCAAACTATGTTGTCGAGCGTGCCAGTGCCGGCATGATTGGAGTGAACATTGGTGTACCGGTCCCGCGTGAGCCGTTCTCGTTCGGGGGCTGGAATGAATCAAAGTTTGGCTCTGGAGACATTACAGGCAAAAGCTCAATCGAATTCTGGACAAAACTGAAAAAGACAACAACCAAGTGGAATCCGGAAGCGAAAGTAAATTGGATGAGCTAACCTGAGCAAACCGCTAATAGAGCAACGGAGCACGTACAGAACGTGGTCTCACCTCATTGCTCTGTACCCCAACACTCTACTAGGCTATCTGCATTAGCAGGCTTGACCAAAACCCTGTGCCACTGCGCATATTAATTTCAAGATTGCTTGAGGTATGAAAGCGGTGCCGCTGATGTTCCATGTCACTGTTGGTCTTATCCTCACAGCGTGCACCTATAAACCAATCCAATCATCCCAATCTTACACCAACCGGTTGGATGTGGCAGATTCTATGGCCAGCGATCGTTGCCGATATCTTGCCTTGGGCGACTCTTACACGATTGGTGAAAGCGTACAATCCTCTGAACGCTGGCCAGTTCAATTGGTAAACCTCCTGCGAAAAGAACAAATTGAAATAGATGAACCACTGATTATTGCGAAGACCGGCTGGACAACTGACGAACTGATTGATAGTGTTGAACAACAAAATCCAGATGGCACCTATGACTTGGTGTCGTTGCTCATCGGTGTGAACAATCAATACCGAGGCCGGAGTACCGAAGAGTATCGGGAAGAATTTCGAACCTTACTCGAGCGTTCGATTGCGTTTGCCGGCGGTAAAGCTTCTCACGTGATTGTCCTTTCAATTCCAGATTGGGGAGTGACACCTTTTGCCGAAGGACGCGACCGCGAGCAAATTGGAATAGAGATTGATGAGTTCAATGCGATTAATCTTGAAGAAGCTGAACGACGGGGGGTTCATTACGTAAACGTGACTCCGATTTCACGAGAGGTATCAGATAATCCAACACTGCTTGCGGCTGATGGGCTCCACCCTTCAGGGAAAATGTATGAGGCGTGGGCACGCTTGGTATTGCCCAAAGTCTTGCCAGTGTTGCGTTCGAAATGATATAGGGCTTGCAATCAACTCCATCCTTTATGGATCTCATCAACGTTTATGATTACGAAACGGCAGCTTCCGCAAAGCTGCAAAAGGTGGTTTATGATTATTATGCCAGCGGTGCTCACGATGAGATCACACTCCGTGATAATCATGCCGCCTACGACCGGATAAAGCTGAAGTACCGAGTGCTTGTCGATGTCAGTCGTCGGACGCTGTCGACCAATGTTCTTGGTGAGCAGGTTTCTATGCCTGTTCTGGTTGCTCCGACTGCGTTTCAGCGAATGGCACATCCAGATGGCGAAGTCGCAACGGTCCGGGCTGCTGGTGGAGCGGGAACAATCATGGTATTGAGTACGCTATCGAACTCGTCGATCGAAGAAGTGGTTAGCGCAGCCAGCGGACCAGTATGGTTCCAACTCTATGTGTACAAGGACCGTGAAGCAACGGCAGGGCTCGTTCAGCGCGCTGAGGCCGCGGGGTGTAAAGCGCTTGTCGTCACTGTTGACGCGCCGTTGTGGGGGAGGCGGGAACGTGATGTCCGCAACAAATTTCAATTGCCTGAGGAACTCTCTGTGAAGAATTTGATGCCTGCTGGAAAGGAACAGTTTCCAAAGGAAGTCGCTGATTCAGGACTGGCGGCGTATATGGCTGATGTGATTGATCAATCGTTGACGTGGAAGGTTATAGAATGGCTCCGTTCAACCACACATCTTCCTGTATTGGTTAAAGGTGTAATACGCGCTGATGATGCAGTCAAGGCCGTGGATCATGGAGCGTCGGGCATTATTGTCTCGAATCACGGTGGGCGACAACTTGATACATCGCCGGCCACAATAGAAGTACTACCGGAAATAGTCTCGGCAGTAGCTAATAAAACTGAAGTATTGATCGATGGAGGCATTCGGCGAGGTACGGATGTCGTAAAAGCGATTGCGCTTGGTGCAAAGGCAGTGCTTGTAGGTCGACCGATACTGTGGGGCCTTGCGGTCGCTGGCGAACAGGGTGTATCTCGAGTGCTGGAAATTCTGCGGAGTGAGTTCGACCTAGCAATGGGTTTGTGCGGGTGCAGCTCCCTGAATCAAATTCAGTCAGATTTGATCGCTTAGCTTCAGATAGTTTTCCTTCCGATGCTGTCAAATGTCAATCCAACATCTAGCTGCGGTGTGAAGCGAAAAGTTGATTCTCTGTTCATCGTGTCCCTCCTTTTTGGTATTCTCTTTTGAGAACCAGCAGAATGGCACCGAGTCCGAAGATAAGGCTGGCTAGGTAAATAAATATCCGAAGATATTGGGACAAACGTTAATATGTAAACGATGAGCAATCCCGGCGCAAATGCCAAGAAGAGATTCCACTCCGGTCTTTCCATCCATACCTATAATCCTTCCTCCGAGCACAACACCTAAGCTCATTTGAGATATACACTGAATGTTGCCAGATCAATGCAGGATCCGATTTCGAGCAGCACTTAACGGGCGGGAGGGCTAAAGACTTGTCAATTGCGCTTGTTCATCAACCCGATATAAAGGCCAAACGCCACTGCGAAACCAACGAACCACGCGTAGTCGTACAAGAACCGAAGTTCTGGGACAACTAAACCAACGAGCGCCACGACAACGCCCGCGCCAAGCGCAACAAGGGCCTTTGGGTTGAAGCCCCTTGAGTATTCATATTCGCCTCCCCGTATATACAACTCTTTCACATTAAGCATCTTCTTGCGAGCGATGAAATAGTCCGCAATCAGCACACCCGCAATCGGACCGAGGAAGCTTGAATAACCTACTAGCCAGCCGAAGATATACGTCCCGTAATCCTCAAGGAGCTTCCACGGCATCATTACAATCCCGAGGAGCGCAGTGATAAGACCACCGATCTTGAAACTAATTTTCCTTGGCCACAGGTTTGCAAAATCATTAGCGGGAGAGACGACATTGGCGGCAATGTTTGTCGTCAGAGTTGCCACAACGAGCGACACTAAGGCTAGAAAAATCACGACTGGACTCTCAAACTTGGAGAGGAGAACAACCGGATCCCAGATCGCTTCACCAAACACCACAACCGTTGCTGATGTAACAGCGACGCCGATGAATGAAAATAACGCCATTGTAGGGGGAAGTCCGATTGCCTGACCTATCATTTGGGACCGTTGACTTTGCGCATAGCGAGTGAAGTCGGGGATGTTCAGCGACAATGTTGCCCAGAAGCCGACCATTCCGGTAAGGGAAGGCACGAAGAACGTCCAAAACTCACCCATGGTTTGGAACTTGCTCGGCTGGCTTAGAATAGGACCGAAGCTCCCAACTTCAGTGTATGCCCAGGTTAGCAATCCCAATCCCACGGCAAGAAGAAACGGAGCGGCGAGCGATTCGAGCCAGCGAATGGATTCGGTCCCTTTCAGGATGAAATAGACATTCATCCCCCAGA
Organism: Ignavibacteria bacterium; assembly: GCA_027295705.1. GTDB lineage: Bacteria > Bacteroidota > Ignavibacteria > UBA10030 > UBA6906 > JAPUKJ01. The sequence continues at coordinate 7,240 of JAPUKJ010000071.1, forward strand.
ATATCATGAAGCTGATGGCTGGGCCCCAGTCGAAGACTGCCCATTCAGGAAGGAGCAAAATGATCATTGAGTTGAATGCCTGACCGCCGATCCACGTTTGGATCCCGAACCAGCCGCAGGCTACAACGGCGCGCAGAAGTGCTGGAACATTCGACCCAAGCGTGCCGAACGATGCTCGAGCAAGCACTGGAAAAGGTATTCCATACTTCGTTCCGGCATGTGCGTTCAAAACCATTGGGACAAGCACGATACAGTTTCCCAATGTAACAGTGAGGAGAGCTTGCCACCAGTTCATCCCGCCTGCAATAAGCCCGCTTGCAATCATGTACGTAGGGATGCATACACTCATGCCGATCCAAAGCGCGGCAATGTTATACGTTCCCCAAGTGCGCTGAGAGATTT
>JAPUKJ010000072.1 GCA_027295705.1 Ignavibacteria bacterium
GAGTGAACCGGAATTTCATCAGGCTGTTCAGGAAGTTGTCGAGTCGCTTGCGTTGGTTCTGGACAGGTATCCTGAATACAGATTTGCAAAGATCCTTGACCGGATAGTCGAACCCGAACGGGTCATCATGTTCCGTGTCCCGTGGATGGACGACCAAGGAGGAATTCAGATCAACCGGGGATTCCGGATTGAAATGAACAGCGCTATCGGCCCATACAAGGGCGGATTGAGGTTTCACCCATCCGTGAAACTGGGCATTTTGAAATTCCTTGCATTCGAACAGGTGTTCAAGAATAGCCTTACGACTTTGCCAATGGGTGGTGGCAAGGGCGGTTCTGACTTCGACCCAAAGGGAAAGAGCAACAATGAGGTCATGCGGTTTTGTCAAAGCTTTATGAATGAGCTCTACCGACACATAGGTCCTGATACGGATGTTCCCGCCGGAGACATTGGAGTGGGCGGAAGGGAAATTGGCTTTCTCTTTGGCCAGTACAGAAAACTCAAGAATGAGTTCACCGGTGTTCTGACGGGCAAAGGTTTGAACTGGGGCGGATCGCTAATCCGACTTGAGGCAACAGGCTACGGGTCTGTGTATTTTGCAGCAGAAATGCTTGCCACGCGAAAGGAGACCTTGAAGGGCAAAACGTGCTTGGTATCCGGCAGCGGGAACGTCGCTCAATATACGGTTGAAAAAATAAACCAGCTCGGGGGGAAGGTCGTTACCCTGTCAGATTCATCCGGTTACATTTATGACCCCGAAGGTATCAACGCTGAGAAGCTCGAATTTGTCATGGAGCTGAAGAATGTTCGCCGTGGACGGATAAAGGAATATGTAGACGAGCACAAGAACGCAAAATACACGGCACTTGATCCGAAGATGGATCATAGTCCCCTATGGAACCACAAAGCCCACTGCGCATTTCCCAGTGCAACCCAGAATGAGATCAACGCAAAAGATGCACAGAACCTTCTCAAGAACGGCGTTTACGTCGTTTCCGAGGGCTCAAACATGCCAACAACGCTCGAAGGCATCAAAGTATTTCTGGACGCTGGAGTCCTCTTCGGTCCTGCCAAGGCTGCAAACGCAGGGGGTGTGGCCACTTCAGGATTGGAGATGGCGCAAAACAGCATGCGTCTGCCATGGCCCCGCGAGGAAGTGGATCATCGTCTTCAGCTCATAATGAAAAGCATTCACAAGGCCTGCGTAGAAGCCGCAGAAAGGTTTGGCACGCCCGGCAACTACGTCAACGGGGCCAACATTGCAGGATTTCTAAAGGTCGCCGACGCGATGATGGATCAGGGGTTGGTGTAGAGTCAAATATCGCCGCGGGAACAACGTCGGGGCGTCTTTCAAACGCTCCGATTTTTTTGCTTATTAGTACGAAGTGATGTCTGGAACGGAGTTGACATACAAAACTGAATTGACATATAGGCGGTGATGGGCAATGAGCGATGATTCCAAACGGCCTACCTACGATCTCGACCCACTTTGGGTCGAACACGGCTATGGCACACGTTTTCAAGGGTTTCAAAACCTGATGCGCATAAGGATTCGTGATGTCCTTTTGGTATCCAGCCTCTACGACCTATATCTTTTTGAGGAGGACGGAAGGCTGTACGAACTCATCCGCAATGAATACCAAGGCCTGCACCTGAGCCATTCTCCTGAACTGACGAGAGTCTCCAGCGGAAAGGAAGCAATAGCTCTTGCCAAGGAGGAAAAACGCTTTGATCTTATTATCACGACCCTTCATATCGAAGATATGTCCGCCCTTAGGTTCGCCAGGATGGTTCGCGAGGCCGGCCTGGATATCCCGGTTGTGCTCCTAGCATACGACAACAGGGAATTGAAAGACTTGCTAACACACCATGATACTTCAGTATTTGAGAAAGTCTTTGTCTGGCAGGGAGACTTTCGTCTCATCATTGCTATTATCAAGCATATCGAAGACCGTCAAAATGTCGACCACGACACAAGGATAGTAGGCGTTCAGTCAATCATCCTGATCGAAGACAACGTCCGTTACTACTCATCCTTTCTCCCTCTTATATACACCGAGATCCTCAACCGGTCTCAGCGCCTCATCTCAGAGGGAATCAATCTTTCTCACAAATACCTCAGAATGAGAGCAAGACCCAAGATCCTCCTGTGCGCAACATATGAAGAGGCATGGGACTATTTCCAGAAATACGAGGAGTTTATCGAGGGCATCATCTCCGATATTGATTTCGGGCACAATGGAATACCTGACCCGAGAGCCGGGATTGAATTCGCAAAGAATGTGAAATCCCGTCACTACGATATCCCCATACTGCTTCAGTCGACCAATGCTGAATACGAAACACAGGCAAGAATGATCGGTGCTTCCTTCTTGCTGAAGGATTCCCCCACGTTGCTGCACGACTTGCGGCAGTTCATGATTCAGCATTTCAGCTTCGGAGATTTTGTCTTTCGTACTCCCGATGGCACCGAGGTTGGACGTGCGTACGATCTGAAATCATTGGAGGAACAGCTGCGTTTGGTTGTGGAGGACAGTATCCGCTACCACGCTGAACGAAATCATTTCTCCAACTGGCTAAAAGCAAGAACTGAGTTTTGGCTTGCGCACGAACTCAGACCACGCCAAGTCTCGGACTTCGGATCCGTTGAAGGGCTACGACAGAATCTCATTTCCTCCCTGCGAGATTACAGAAGACTCCGCCAGCGGGGAATTATCACAGATTTTGCGAAGGAGTCATTCCTGCCGACAAGCAGCTTCGCGCGCATTGGAGGAGGATCACTGGGAGGTAAGGCGCGGGGCCTCGGGTTCGTCAACATTCTGATCAACAACTATGGTGTTCGCGAACGATTCGAAGGGGTCCACATCCAAGTTCCACCGGCAGTCGTTCTTGGAACGGACGTCTTTGACCATTTCATCGATGATAATGATCTCCGCAATTTTGCACTAAATTCCTCGGACGATGCCGAGATTACCCGGCGGTTCGTAGAGGCAAGAAGATTTCCGGAAGAGGTCCTCGGAGAGTTAGCTGCATTCTTGGATCTAATTCGTGATCCATTGGCGGTGCGGTCATCCAGCTTGCTTGAAGACTCACAATATCACCCCTTTGCGGGTGTCTACGAAACATATATGATACCGAATAACAACCCCAATCCATTCTTGAGGCTGAGCGAATTGGTCACGACCATCAAGAGGGTGTACGCCTCAACCTTCTATCAAGGTGCCAAGGACTACATGAGGGTCACTTCCTATCGGCTTGAAGAAGAAAAAATGGCCGTAATAATTCAGAAGATGGTTGGTTCTCCACATGAGAATAGGTTCTATCCAGATTTCTCGGGAGTGGCGAAATCATACAATTTCTACCCAGTCCCCCCTCAAGAATCATTCGATGGTATTGTGTCTGCAGCATTGGGCTTAGGCAAGACGATCGTGGACGGGGGTGTCACTGTTCGGTTCTGCCCGAAGTACCCAAACCATCTCCTTCAGTTCTACTCGAGTGAGGAGGCGTTGAAGAATAACCAGACTCAGTTCTTTGCTCTGGAACTAGATGGACAGGTCTGCGAGACCGCTGAAACGCAAGATATACTTTTAAAAAAACACGATCTGAGCGTAGCTGAACGTGACGGGACATTGACGTGCGTTGGATCTACTTATTCACCTGAGAACGACGCAGTATATGATGGCCTTGCAAGGAGCGGCACTCGTCTCGTAACGTTCGCGCCTATCTTGCGAAACAACATTTTTCCCTTCCCACAGATTACTGAACTTCTTTTGGATATTGGAACGTCGGGAATGGGAACTCCCGTGGAAATCGAGTTTGCAGTGAACATGTCCGCACCTGCAGGGAAGCCTAAAGAATATGGATTGCTGCAAATGCGGCCTCTCGTCTTGAGCCGAGAATTGGAGGAGCTGAATCTCGACGTTGAACCCCAGAAGCTTATATGTCAAAGCCACCAAGTTTTGGGTAACGGTGTCTTGAACGATATTCATGATATTGTTGCAGTGGATCTTCATCGGTTTGAGCGTGCAAGAAGCCGAGACGTGGCAAAAGAAGTCAGCCTATTCAATGAAAAACTTGTCTCGGAGAATCGACCGTATCTGCTCATTGGTGTTGGCCGCTGGGGATCTCTTGATCCATGGCTGGGCATTCCAATAAAGTGGGATCAAATATCTGGTGCAAAAGCAATAGTAGAAACAGGATTCAAAGACATGGATATTGCGCCGTCTCAAGGATCACACTTTTTCCAGAATATTACTTCTTTCATGGTCGGATATTTCACAATCAACTCAAAAGTGAAACCAGGATTTGTTGATTGGGAGTGGTTACTAGGCCAAGACCCATTTGAGGAAAAGGTTTACACCAGGCAACTCCGATTCACGAACCCAATTGTAATAAAAATAAACGGACACAAGAATCGGGGGATTATTTTGAAGCCCGAGGATCAAATTGCCAAACAGAGACCATAGCGAAAGATCTTACGGTGAAAAAGGACCAAAGAGTTCGATTCGTGTCGCCCCTGCGGGGCTGAATTGAGCCCTTGGGGAAAAGTGTTTCTGATGTTCAAGGCGCGGTAAGAGAAAAAAAGGTTCACCCTGGATTGGCAGCGATGGTGGTCGGAGTGGCTCGTGTAGCCGAAGCCTGCAAACTACGTGGCTGGGTCTAGCCGTAATGAGCTTTGGGGTGGTTCCTCACTGGTAATTGGGATAGCTAGTGCGGGAGGTAGCAACAAACTCGCGAGCAAAAAGAATCGGACCTTAAATGTATTGTGAAATATCCCTTGTTACTATTTGCCGTTTTCGACTGCGGCGGATGGTTTCTGCGGCTGGGCGGATCTCCTGATTTCGTTCTTTATTTCCTCCATCTCCACTCTACCTTTCCTAAGATATTTGACGTCACGGATTTCAAGCGCGAGCACTTCTTTGCTGCCCAGCTCCCGACCAGTAATGATGATGATGGGGATGTTCTTCGTTGCGCGATCACTCTTCAGGTCGTCGATGAAATCCATGCCACCCTTGCGACGTAACGCTAGATCCATCAGAACTGTTACGGGCTTATGTTTTTTTGACCAGCCGACGTTGTCTTATGATTCCACCGGGAACTTAATCCCTTCAAATCACATTTCTTCAACAATGAACTTCATGAGGTCCGAGAAATCCATGCTGTCCTCAACAATAATGATGGGCTTCCTTCTGGCTTTCTTTTGCTCCTCCATGGATTGAACTTTGTTGGTGGAAATGGAAATCTGTCAGGAAAGGGGAACGATTTCCACTAAGTTACACTAATCGATTAAATAAGTCAACTGTTTGTACGTTACGCCACTACTGAGATCTATCTCGTATTCAGAGCCCAGTCGTAGGGAAGATATTCAATGTCGACGTCCTCGCTATCAATTAATAGCTTCTCATCATGAGCCATATAGCGAGAAATAAATGACCGGACGCTTCCTGCTGATTCCTCGAAATCCGACTCGTACCAGTCAAATATTTTAGACAGATACACCGCGTGAGCTTCAGGGTCAAATTGGTTTCTCTCGGGGTCGTTGAGAAACCTCCTGGCATCTTCTTCTAATTGGGCATTGAGTGTAAAGCCCTCATAGGCCTCTTCACGCAACTTTGGGCAACTCAAAGCAGCACATACGAGCGCGAAATGAATCCGTGGGTCTCTAAATTGATCTCTAATGATGTCATGTTCAATCTCGTTTAGTGTATGTAGTACCCCGCCAATGTCAGCAATATCAATCGACCATGGTCCAAACAGAATGGGAAGGCCAAGGCTGATATCACGAATGCTTTCCAAGGGCATGCGC
>JAPUKJ010000073.1 GCA_027295705.1 Ignavibacteria bacterium
AACCTGATTCCCGTCTTAACCGCTTATGAAAACATTGAATACCCGCTACTGCTGACGGGTGTAGGAAGCAGAGAACGAAGGGAGCGTGTGATGAGCCTATTATCTCATGTGGAATTAGAGAGCCACGCCTCCCACCGTCCCTCAGAGTTGTCAGGCGGTCAGCAACAACGGGTAGCGATTGCACGGGCACTGGTGACGCACCCAAAGCTCGTGTTAGCGGATGAACCCACTGCCAATTTGGACACTGATACAGGGACGCAGATTATTCAGTTGATGCGTGACCTGCGTGACGAGCTCGGTTGCACGTTCTTATTCTCCACACACGATCTGCGCGTTCTCAGGTACGTTGACAAGGTCTACCGGATGGAAGACGGGCGCATCACCTTGGAGGGAACATCGGATGATATGGCTCCTCTTTCGACTCGCAATACGTAACATGTTCCGCAATAAACGCCGCACGGTGCTGACCTTCTTCGCCATCATTTCAGGCATGGCAAGCCTGATCGTATTTGGTGGGTTTGTTTCTTATACATACTGGGGACTTCGTGAAGTCACAATCCACCCACAGCTTGGGCACATTCAAATTTACCACGAAGGCTATAGCAACGAAGGTATGGTCAACCCCTATCAAAACCTGTTGTGTGATTTTCCTAAACTTGAATCTGAAGTTCGTAGCCTCCCAGAAGTGCGAGCAGTGACCGCACGGCTGGAATTCGGTGGTCTCATCAGCAACGGTGACTACACTTTAAGTTGCCTAGCTACCGGTATTATCCCAGAGAGAGAAGAGGCGTTGATGCGTTTTGAGACCTTGTCTGAAGGCGAAAGGAAGGCAATGGGATTTGAAACGTTGATTGCAGGGAGTCACCTCACCTCCTCTCAAAATTCAGGTGCCGTGCTTGGCAAGGAGTTAAGCCGTGCCTTAAACGCAAAGGTGGGAGATTTCTTGACCCTTCTGACAACGACGACGACAGGTATGATTAACGCAATGGATGTGGAGGTCGTTGGCATTGTTAGTACAAGCGCAAAAGAATACGATCGAGTCTTTGTAAGGGTACCGCTATCTGTTGCACAAACGCTGCTCAACACGGATTGTGTCCAAAAAGCGATTGTCCTTCTCGATAGGACGGAAAACACCGATGTTGTTGCAGAGGCACTCCGCGACCGATTCAAGTCCAAGGGCATGCCCTTAGAGCTCAAGACCTGGTATGATCTGGCTGATTTTTATCGTGCGGTTGTCCGTATGTACGATGGCATGTTCGGCGTCGTGAAGGTGATTATTGTTGTTCTTTTCCTATTTGGGATTGCTAATACAATGACCATGTCTGTCTTTGAGCGGGTCCGTGAAATTGGAACACTGCGTGCAATCGGCACGAAAAAGAGTGGCATCGTCAAACTCTTCTTGTATGAAGGTTTTCTGTTGGGGCTGGTTGGCGGTATACTCGGTGTTATTGTCGGTCTTATCACAGCAAAACTCATCAATTTCTTCGGCGGTTTCTATATGCCACCACCACCGGGTATGAGCCAAGGCTACCAAGCATTTATCTTCATTGAACCCCAGATATTGCTTTATGCCTTCGTTTCGACCCTCGTCGTTTCTACGCTCTCTTCGCTCTATCCAGCCTGGAAGGCGACAAGCTTGAAGATTGTCGAAGCATTGGGACACACATAATGGAGGGATTTCAGATGCGTTGGTATGCAGTCACTTTATCTCTTTGTCTTCTGCTGGTCGTATGGAGTCCAATTACGGCTTCTGATATATCAAAGGAGGAAATTTTAAGAGCGGTAGATGAAGTCCGTGCGCCAGGGGAAGATTTCTCCTTCGACATAAAGATCACTTCCAAACAGCAGGGCAAGAATTCTACGGTTCAAGAACTGACAGTGTCTGTCAAAGATGCGACTAAGAGCCTCGTTAAGTTTACCTACCCACCTGAAAACAAAGGACGTGTGTTGTTGATGGTTGGGCAAAACCTCTGGATTTACATGCCGACCATCAATAAGCCGATACGCATTTCACCGCGGCAGAGGCTCGTCGGACAGGTTTCCTACGGTGATGTTGCTCGTGTGGTTTATTCCTACGACTATATTGTGGCATCGGATCAGGTAGAGAGGGTTGATGAGAAGGAATTAATAAGGCTTTCTCTGACACCCAAAACAAAGGAAGCCACCTACGGCAAGATTGTCCTCTGGGTGGCGGCTGAAACCTATAAACCGCGAAAAGCGCAGTTTTATGCCCTTTCAGGTAAATTATTAAAGACGGCGTATTACAAGGGCTACACAGAGGTTCTCGGTAAAGAGCGCCCAATGATTATCGAGATTCACGACGAATTGCGAAAGGGCGAAGTCAGCTTGATGGAATACAGTCACATGCAAGCTGCGAACCTGCCTGCGTCTTATTTTCAAAAGGAATATCTCAAGTATTTTCGTTAAAGTTGCGCATTTTTGCCAGGTATGTACATTCAGCATCTGATCCGATCTCCACACTCACTGATTGCCTTCTGCTGTTTGATATTATGTTTTGCGACGGATAGATCGAGCGCACAGGGAGATTTTTCTTTACGTGGGTCTATCAGTAGCCGCCTAACACTCCTTTCCGCTCGAGATGAGACATTATTAAATCCTCAGCAACAATTGGTAACTCTACCTGAGTGGGTCAACCGACTTTACTCCGATCTGACCATAAGTGCCTTCTCCCCCAAATGGGATATCCTCCTCACGTTAAGACCCATTTTTGATCAAACGGAAGACGATACGGAAAACGAAATCTTCGTAGATAATGCCTACGTGATCTACCGTTCAATGTCAGGATTCTTCCTGACAGCAGGCAAGCAGAATTTCGCCGAAGGCGTCGCACTCCATTTCAACCCGACTGATTTCCTTGGAGAGGGAAAAGAGGTCGATCCGCTACTTACCGAGGAGGAACGGAAACAGCAGCGAGAAGGTAGCTATTTCATACGTCTGGAACGTCTGTATCCGAGTTGGACACTTTCTTTGCTTGTGGCTCCTGAACTCGGACGCCGACAGCCTCAGAAAAACAGAGGGATTCTCAAGATTTCCAAACAGTTTGGCAGTGCAGACGGTAGTTTGCTTGTTTTGGTTACTGATGACAGACCTGGATTGGGACTCAATTTTTCGACAACATACGGCGCAGCTCTAGAACTTCACGTCGAAGCTGCTTTACGCAGAGAGAGCCATAGAGGGTTTCTAGAAAAAGGAGTTGAGGTTTTCCCCGATTCTGGAATATTCCAGTATAAAATTGTCGATCCTGAAGATGAAAATGAGTTATTTGCCCAAATGGTTGTCGGTGGACATTACACGTTCTCTAATAAAGTCAACGTGATTTTTGAATACTTCTATAATCAAGATGGATACAACGAAGCCGAATGGCAGTCGTTCACAGATGCGATCGAGCAAAATAACAGTTTGCTTTTGTCCTTCCCAAATGATTTGCGGAGTCTCTTACTGCGTAACCTCTCATTAGCGAATTCTCTGATGACTTTTCGATCCTTGCGCCAGCATTATGCTTTTCTCCGAATCAGCAAGCCTCAGTTAATACACAAGATAGAGGCCACTTTGGTTTACTTTACGAACTTAGAAGATAAGAGCTTCGTCTTAAATCCTCGACTCGAATACAAGTGGATCAAAGGGTTTTCATTTAGTGTTGGTGCTCTGGTATTTGAGGGCAAACAGACCACAGAATTTGCTTTTACGCCTATGCAGAATCAATGGTATTTTCAGGTTCAGAAATCCTTTTGAGTCTCCATCCTTGAATCTGTATAAAACATTGGGCATAATTTCTTTCCTTGCGTGAAGGAGTGAGAAACAGGATGTGCGGTTCCACCCCTGGACATTGGGATTCAGGCAAGAAAGCTTTAACCCTATCGCTCAGGCGTTGCAGGACCACGACCTACACGTCTTCAGTCGTTCCCCGCTTCACAAACTGCTCTTGTTCCTTAACCCTTTCGGGTCCGGGTAAGTTGTTCGCCTCGGAGTCATCTGTCCTGAACTCCGGTCAACTCAATTGACTATTCGCTCCGTGCGTTCCACGGCGCACAGGTTACCTCTCTTGTTCTCTGCTCTTGGTCTTGGGGATTTTTTTATGACCTATGAATTAAGTTGGAATCTGCTTTGTTAAACAGAAATAAAAAGCCCAACTTCCTTTGCAACACAAAACGTTGCGTAGGAAATCGGGCTTCTTTGTTTTAGAGTTGTACAAAGCATCGGATTATGCTTCCGGCTTGGTTGTTTTTCTTGCGGCGATTTT
>JAPUKJ010000074.1 GCA_027295705.1 Ignavibacteria bacterium
ATCAGAGGTGCCACCGTAGATGACACCGCCGACTGCATCGCGCAAATCCCGTTCTACTTCAAACTCCGTCATGTAACCGTTTCCTCCGTGAATGCGGATGGCACTAAGGCTCGACTCGACGAAACACTCACTCAGATACAGCTTGCATAGCGCTGCTTCCATCATAGCGGGTTTGCCCATCTTTTTCAACCAGGCAACCTTATATAAAAGTAGACGGGCAGTTTCTAAACACACTTTCATGTCGGCAATGCGGTTGGATACGGATTGAAACTTGCCGATGGATTGACCAAATTGACGGCGCTTTCGAGCATAGTTAATCGACGTTTCCAACTGATACTCCATCGCTCCTAACTGGCTGGCTAAAATACAACATCGCTCCCATTCCAGAGAGCTGCTAGAGATGCCCACGCCGGCACCTTCCGGGCCGAGCCGATTTTCCACCGGTACGAAGCAATCCTCAAAAGTCAATTCACTCATCGGTACAGTGCGTAGTCCCATTTTTTCCCGAACCGGGCTGACACCGAAACCTGGCATGCTCTTTTCGACGATGAAGGCCGTAACTCCCCACCTTCCCAGGTCGGGGTCTATGGTCGCAAAAATCAGGGCCAAATCAGCAACCGGGGCTAGTGACACAAATTTCTTCGTTCCATTGAGTCGATAGCCGCCGGGACATTTTTCTGCATGAGTGCTTAGGCTGAAAACGTCGGAGCCAGCCTCCGGTTCAGTAATTCCGTGTGCACCGATTAACTGACCATTGCACATGTCGGGTAAGTACCTCTGCTTCTGTGCCTCCGTACCGAAGTTCACGATGGGTAATTGCACTGTCCACATCTGTGCGTTAAGGGCGAAGGTCAATCCGTTGTCGCGACAGCCATACCCCATCCCCTCCATTGCCAGCAGCGCCGTCAAGATGTCGGTATCGCGTCCTCCATACAACGCAGGCACAGACAGCCCCTGAATCCCAAATTCCGCACACTTGCGCCAGTTCTCGTGCGAAAATACGCCCTGCTTATCACGATTCACGAGGTCACTGTTCAGTTCTTCTCGTGCAAACTGAACCACAGTGTTCTTAAAAGCAAGTTGCTCGTCTGACCATGAAAAATCCATCATTATACCTGCCACTTGTGTTTTGGATAACTAAATTTGACGACCAATTGGAAGAGTTGCCATCGCCCCAATGCGCATTGAATCACGATCGCTGGTTACAAAATCATACGGATTTCTTGCATCCGCGGAAATACTTTCGATCTGTATTGATGTACCAAGTCCCAACTCATCGGCATAACCCATGAGCATTTCCATTGCAACGCCATCCTCAAAAGCCCAACCCGTTGAGTCAAAAACGCTTGTTTGCTCCTGTACGAAAGTGTATTTTTCCTGATTGCGAACAAGCTCAATCAGACTTGGCCCAATTTCATCTGGAGAGAGTCGCTGACATTCCCCTTCTTTCATCGCTTGCTCTAGGACATCGGGGCACACAAAACTTCGTTTCAACAACGACGTGGGGATTTCCATCTTGCCCGCAAAATCAGAGCCAATGGCGTTGATGTGTAGCCACGGTTTCGTTTCACCTGCCCCAAATACAGGGCCCTCATCAATGCCCACCGATGTAGAAGTACAGATGATGTCCGCAGATTTGACAAGCAAGTTAAGAGAAGATGCTTCCACAGCAAGAATATCGAGATTCAAGAATGATGCCCGCGTAAGAAAACTTTGACTCACCGTGGGGTCGATATCGTATATCGTTACCCTTTCGATATCGAAGAGACGTGAAATCGCGTGCAGCTGTGTGACGGCTTGCGCCCCACAACCAATCAGTCCGACAACCTTGCTATCGGGTGCGGCCATAATTTGGCTGGCAATTGCCGAAGCTGCCCCCGTCCTCAATGCTGTGAAGAAGGTACCGTCTGCCATACCTATCAGATGCCCTGACACTGTGTCATACACGCTTATCGTTGAAAGAATTGTGGGAAGATTTCTCGACTTCGGGTTAGAAGGATGATACCCGACTATCTTGATGGTTGCATGTCCTCCTACTTTCATGACTGGCATCCATTCCAACAGCCCAAGATTTGGCTGGCTATATTTAAAACCGCTTCGCAGATGTATAACGGTGTTTTCTTCGTTGAATTCTTTAAGAGCGACCGTGAGGCGATTTATCATTTCGTTCATGAGTGCGTCTAGCCCAACGTAATTAACAATAAGACGGATGTCGTCAATAGAAAGTATAACCGTTTTCATGTTTTCCTTCCAGTTTTTGCTACCCAGGGGGGATTGGTAGCAGGGGAATATCAATCTCACGAAGAACTCTTTTCCTGATATCCAGATATTGCTTCCCGTCATATAACGACGTGACCTGATAGACAATCACCTTCGTGATCTGTTCCTGGGCCTTGAACGTGTTATCTCTTGGAAAGCTCCACAAATGCGCTGGCGCCTGCAACCAACTCAACCACGTACGCTTGGAACGTCGGACGTTCAAGTTACCGATGAACCGGGTGATAAGGTCATCGAACCGGGCGGCCTTGTCCAGATTGAAATGTATCTTACCCATTTCCTGTTCGAGCGCATAGATCTGGTCAGGCAAATTTAACTGTAGTAGCTTATCAGCCAGAACTCGATTTCCTGTTACGCCCCAGATATGGGTGAGTTGCGAATGCTGATTGAGATAATGAAAATTACCCAGGGTAAACATATCGGCATAAGGGGTGAACATACGACTGGACAGCGGGTATCTCTTATTACTTTCTCCAACTGCTTCGTACCTGTAACTATAGGTGAGCCTTGTATCAAACCAGGAGAGATTGCTTGGATTGAACCAGATGTTGTATCCACCAATCAAAATAATCGAGAGCATGAAGTGCCCACGTGTGAAAATGGGAATGGATTGAATCCGCTTTCGCCCCAAAAGAAATACAAGGAGGCCAATCTCCACGACTATCCATTTCCAGAACAGCATACCGCAGATGGCAAAAATACCTGAGTGAAAAAGGATGAATCCGCAGAGAGACACTAGCAACAAAGTTCGTCGCCATAGTAGAAAAATCGCCCCTACCTCCACCAATAGCGTAAACGCCATCAGCGGGAGATTTGACCATGCAAGTTTTTCTGATATGAAAACAATGGTCGAAGGTTCTAGGAAGGCAAGCCAGTCATTGGCATAGGCACCGAATATCAGTAGATTGAGATGGGGATGAGTTATCCAATTAATTCGAAGTTTCCCAAGCCCAGAACAAAAATAGAAAGAGGCAATAAAGCAACACAGTATGAATACGAAGTCGGAGATGTTGCGATTGCCGATCAGGACCTTCAAAAGAAATGCTGCGCCGAAAAAGGTCAAGACACCGACGACATAGTTCATCTCTGTCCATGGATATTGTCCGACAAGCGGATAGTCAAACTGCCAGACAATTGAGGCTAACAGAAGCACAAAAGGAAAAACAAAGACAGGTTTCCAAAAGATAAAGGGAATTAAAATCAATAGCAGAACGCGATCAATGTAGTGTCCCTGGTTGAAATAGAGATTGTAGTCATAGGTTGAAAACGTCCATGCTGCGATGAAGACCACCAGAATAATAAACCATCGCAGGGCGTTGCCGTGGTCAAATGCTGACCAACTCTGCCACAATGGTCGGTAGCAAGTTAGGATAACTCCGGCTGACGCGAGAAGCAGCAGTTGAAGAATACCGAGATTCTTAATCAATTCGACAAAGATGAACGGTTGTTGGTAGCTCTGCTGAGGCAAGTGGCTAACACCCATCAACCACCTATTAAAGATTGTGTGTAATACAAGCAGTATTCCAGTACGAATCATTAAGTGGAAAAAGTACCTGACAGACTCAACTGCCGGGGCAGACTCATCTTCAGCATGGGTTAATGCTCCAACGAGATATATTGTAATTCTGTTGTTACGAATTGCGTCGGCTACGCACTTGTCTGTCATTTTTTTCTAGCAATAAGGTCAAAGCCCACCAACAGAATGCAATCAGTGACAGCCCAAGCGCGACCTTGCCACCAATGGCGATTGGCTCTGTTTTCGGCTTATGTCTCATTTCAAATAGACGGTTAATTCTGATACCAAAGATTGGATTCGCGATGTTTAGTATTTCTATGGTGCTTCCGACTTCGACGTGAAGGTCATATTGCGCCCCGGCTTTACAAGCAAAGCGTCCAACCCCTCGTGCAATGGTGCCACCCGGCTCATAAGGCAGATTGAGCAAAGTTCGCTTGATTTTATGCACAACTCTATGTGCAAAGGTTACTGAACGCGAAGAAATGTAAAGATACTCACGGCACGTGCCTTCGACCACAATTTTGTCGTTGTTGAAAACCGACCATTTAATGTCCAACGGGGACGGCTCGTCGGTGGATGCAACGAATTTGTTGAGGACTTCATCAGTAGGGAAGCGCCGCTCAAACTCA
>JAPUKJ010000075.1 GCA_027295705.1 Ignavibacteria bacterium
GATGAGCGTATCAATGCCGCTCAAGCTCGATTGAAGAAACTCGGACTGCTTCATGAAGGCCAGCTCATCGTTATCGTAACTGGTGAGCGACTCGGCCATTCCCTCGGGACAAACTTAATCAAAGTCCATTTGGTCATTTGAGTTCAGGCAAGGAGAAGACTAAAAAACATGCCTATAAACATTGTAAGTGTAGGTGGGTTGTTCAAAAATTCTTGCCTAAGACATAATTGCCGGAGGTTCTAATAATACCAATGAGGGGAAAAAGATGAAAAAACTATTCGGTAGTCTTACTGGGGTATCTCTTATCTTTTGTATTTCCCTTAACTCTGCCGTAGCCCAAATCCCTAAGCAAGCACTGTCACCTATTTCAACGATTCATGAACAACAATCTGTGTGTTTATGGGTAGGCGGTGCTTCTAGTAATAGAGTCGTTGCGGCCGTCGAACAAAATGAAAAGGATCTCGTAAGAGAAACTCGCATAATCGCTCAAGATATTTTAAAAACTTTTACAGTGAAAAATAGGGCGGTTCAGTCTTTAAGTCGGTGTGAAAATGGTATAAAAATAAAAGTATATAGTTTGCCAATTGAAACACTGTACAAGGTGGAAGAAGGTAAGTTCAAAGGCTTTCAGCGATGGCGCATTTCAGGCGCGAAGGTATGGGGAACGCTTTCCGTCATGAAATTTGGAGAACCTCTTTTTGAAAAAGATTGGGATGGTGAAGTGAATACCCCAGACAATTTGAAAGGGCGTCAGCAGTATCACGATATGAATTTTGCGCCCTATATTGAGGCGCTGAAAAATTCCAACCTTGCAGTTTCGATTCAAGAAGGTGCAGAACTGCTTTCCTTAGAGCAATCTCGCAAATAACAACCATCTCCCTTCCTCAATAGTGCCGCCATTTGCAATCTGATAGGAGTTGGATTCTCCAACACGGCCGGCCTGGTGCTCCACATTTCTACTTTTTGCAACAGATCCTTCAGGATTTATACCGTATGGCCGAATATATGTATGAGTTCCTGCTATCTGGACTTAATCACATGGCTGCTTGAACTCTAATCAATCATTATTAGCGAGCTTACGGCTTACCCTCATGAACCTCACTGGCATTGGAGTACCTATCAATGAACACTGAAAAATTTCGATTAGTGACCCGCAGTGATTTTGACGGACTTGTCTGTGCGGTCCTGCTTAAAAAAGTGGGGCTCATCGAGGACATCCTGTTTGTCCACCCTAAAGATATGCAGGATGGCAAAATTGCGGTCTCAGCCCACGACATCACGACCAATCTTCCGTTTGTTGAGGGAGTCCATCTCGCATTTGATCATCACCAGAGTGAGACCATTCGCAATAAGGGTGAGAGAAGTGATCACATCATTGACGCAGACGCACCTTCTGCTGCACGGGTTGTCTATCGATATTACGGCGGGGACAGGACTTTTCCTGCCAAATGGAATGAAATGATGGACGCTGTCGATAAAGGCGATTCAGCGCAATACCATATCGGGGAAATTCTCAAACCAAGTGGCTGGTCATTACTGAATTTCATCATGGATGCGCGTACAGGACTTGGGCGTTTTCGTGAATTTCGTATCTCCAACTACGAGTTGATGATGGAACTCATAGAAAAATGTACAAACCTTACTATAGATGAAATCATTGCGTTGCCAGATGTTCAAGAACGAGTGCGGCTCTTTCAGGAACATGCCGAATTAGCGAAACAGCAGATACAGCGATGCTCGACGGTCCATGGTGACTTAGTCGTCCTGGATCTGCGTGACGAGGAGACCATTTATGCCGTCAACCGTTTTGTGATTTATGCCCTGTATCCGAGCTGTAATATTTCTATCCATGTGTTGTGGGGGTTGAAGAAACAAAATACGGTCTTCGCCATTGGAAAATCGATCGTCAACCGTAGTTCAACGATCAATATCGGTGAGTTCTGCCTTACGTATGGCGGTGGCGGGCATCAAAATGCGGGCACGTGTCAGGTAGCAAATGAGGAAGCCAATGAAAAACAAAAAGAAATTATAGAGAAAATTCGCATGGAAGGTTCTACCCCGATGGCAGCAGAAAAGGCATCATGTGCAATGAGCATGTAACAGGGAATATAGACAGAACATGCTGATTTAACTGACGCATAGCTAGCACGATTTTTATATCAACATTCGGAATCCATCGCCTTTCCATTTTTATCTAGTGAATTTCTTTTTATTCTATAAATAATTCGATAATCTCCTCCAAAAACATCCCGAATATTCGCATCATTGTACTCGGGTGCCTTTCTTCCTGATTTTAGAAACGATGTGGGTTTCGCGATCCAAAATCCTCTCAATCGTTCTACATGCACCAAAATCTGAATCTCTGGAAATTTATTCTCGAATCCCTTCCAACGCTTCATCGGATTCATCAGTCCAACAAACTTTCATCAAATGAGATCTAACTTCTTTACTTAAGTCAATGGAGCGTATGGTTAGAGCCTTCCAAGCCAATATTGTGGACGCCTACGATGATGAGCAACTGCTAATACTTGAATAATGTCTGAAACGTGTCGATAAAGTACCGTGTACGGGAACCGCTTCATTCGAACACGCCGCAAGTCAGGTTTCATTTCAATCGGATACCGTTGGGGCGACTCACATACATGCACCAATATCCGTTCAAACTCCGCCAGATAAGAAGCACCAAGCCCGGGCCGTTTTGACTCGTAGTAGGCAATAGACTCAAGATACTCCGCTTCCGCGGATGGGTGAATAGGTAGTTCATCGCAACAGAGCTTGAGCTTTTCGCCTAACTTCCTCTGCCGGAACTGGTTGGACAACACCTTCGTCCAGTTCTCGTGCACGACGTTGTGCTTCCATCAACCAATCTTCCGCAATCTCCTCTTCGGATGGTGTATCGAGGCTTAACAATAGTTTCTGAGCTAATTCAGCCCGTTCTTCTCCAGATAAATTGAGAGCTTCGGCTTCAATTTGATTGAGTTTCATATGATAATACCTCCTGTTACGATTTATGTGGTTCTAACGTTCAAGGATTATCCACGTGATTGAGCAGCAGCGATATCACGTTGGATGAATCCGCTGGTTCTGCGTCTCTGATTACCCCACCTTCATGGATATTGGTGAGATTTACGGAATTTATGATTGTCGGAACGCTTTTACGTGTTTGGGCTGGGTGCGTATAGGGAAACTCAATCTCGGCTGGCTCTCTCCAGAATCTGATCAGGCGTCGTTCCGCATCTTCCCAACTATCACTCACCGGAATTCGTTCAAGCACGAAAATCTCTGGAAAACAATCTGATTCAAGTAAATCACGAATCCAATTATAAACGAATGTCGTTTCGCCAGCCCGTGCGGCATCTATATGCTCTTGCAACCGGAGCTCGCGACGTTTATGCGTCTTTCCGACATATCGCAAGCATCGATTTCGCGGATCAATTAACCCGTATATCAGAAATCGACTGGGGCGTACGATGGTCATTGTAATTTGCAGAACATTTATTCTTATGCTTTTTCTCTTTCCACACAATAATTTATCGATGGCTTGTGTCGAATTTGAATGTGCTGTGCATAAACGATCCGAAAAAGTTGTCTTGAATGATGATAATGTAGGGCGACTTTAACAGCTATTTGGTCCCAAGAGTACTTGTCGGGTCACAGCTAAGGGAACCGTTCTTTCTAAAGGATTATTAACAACATCGTTAAGCTGCACTTAACAGTTAACGGTTCGCCTTAACCATTCCTCTGTCTCACTGACCTGTCTTCTCGCCTCTCATTCTACAACCCATTGTTTTTAATAGTAAAATCAAAATTTTTTCTTGATTTTTAGTCTGGCATTGGCCTTGCTTCAACAAAATAGATATGACAAACACAACCCATGAACAAGGAAAAAGAAATCATGTGTAAAAATGTTGGAGGAACGGAAAAAGGAATTCGGTTGGTGCTAGGAGGGCTGATGTTGGTGCTAGCCCCAGTTCTGGATCTGCCTACATGGGGAACTGCCACGTTGAGTGTGGTTGGGATTGTCGCCTTACTGACTGGAACGGGTGGGGTAC
>JAPUKJ010000076.1 GCA_027295705.1 Ignavibacteria bacterium
TTGCCCGTTGCGCAGAATCTCAAACGGGCAGGCTGCCCGCTCTACGATTGAAACTTCCAATAGGTAGCAACTTGGGTTATTAAAGTATACGTTTTGAAATGCTTGTATCATTTCGATGCTGGGGTGCAACCCCAGCAAAACATATAGTTTCTTTTTTAAAATTAGTTAGAACCAAGAGTTGATGACATTTGCCAATTGCTTGGCGGAAATTCGCCTGAAGGGGGCATGGCGGACTTGTCCACCACTTCTGCCCGAAAAGAACGTGCCATTTTCGGACTTTAGTAACGATTCCCCGTTCGGTTGCACATAACTTACACTAGCAGAAGGAGGTTCTGTGATGTTGAGATCTACGATTTTAACCACTTTATTTGTCTTAATCTCGGTATGGACGACAGGTATTCCAACCGTTTTAGAGGCAAGGATCATCACACTCTGGACCTTTGATGAGGGACAGGGAAAGGTTGTCAAAGATATTTCTGGCAACGGGAATGACGGAAAAATCGAAGGGGGAAAGTGGATTGATGGCATCTTTGGCAAAGCATTAGAACTTGATAAGGATAGCTTTGTTGAGATTGAAAATCCCAAAGGCACCGTTTTCGACCTTCCGAATGCGCTGACTGTCCAGATCTGGGCTTATATCACCGACCTGACCCAATGCTGTGGAGGCTTTCCGCGTATCATGGACAGTGGGGATGCCGCAGGCTGGGTCATGCACCCCACAAAAGAGGGAAACGGCTATCGAATGTTCTTCTGGGCACATATCGGTGGGAAATGGGTTGGTGCCAAGGCCGCAGGAATCCTTCCGTTTTCAAAAGATTGGCACCACTTTGCCGCAACTTATGATGGAAAAACACTTAAACTCTATGTCGATGGTGCCTTGGCGGATTCACAGGCTGCGCCGGGAAAAATAAATTCTGGCGACGGGGCGTTGCGCTTCTCTCATGAGTTCAACAACCGTATTACCATCGGCGCCATTGATGAAGGGCTTGTCGCAGATGAAGCATTACCGGAAGCGGATATCAAAAAATCAGCAAAGGAAGGGCTCCAAGCCACTTTTCCAGCGATATTCGCCGTCAATCCTCGGGAGAAGGTGACGACAACCTGGGGACGCATCAAATTACAGTAGTGTTTCTTGGATAAAGTGTATTAGTCAAACAGATGTTGAACAGTCTTATTGGGAGTAACGTCGAACAATTACATCAACCATATACGATTGGCAAACTCATTTGGTGATAACCCTGGAATGGAGAGCCCCTGATGAGGACGGCTGTTATATTCGCTCAGGAATTCAGCCAGCAGTACTGTCAGTTCCTGGTCTCCATGCCAGGTTTTGTCCTTGAGCCATTCTTTTAAGGTCCGCACAAAACGTTCGGCAATGCCGTTTGATTGTGGACGATGGCGAGCAATAAGCACATGAATAAACTCATCACTACGTGCAAAAATCTCGAAAGCCTTGGCGGTAAAGTGAGTACCCCGGTCTGTAATCAAGAATTTTAATTCGCGGGGTAATAAGACGCGTAGGGCGTCAATTATCAGTTCGCTGGTCACCTTGGGACCTGTAACGAAGAGCGGCAGTCCAAGACACTGGCGAGTGCAATTGTCGGTCACGACCAGAATGGCAATCCAAGCTGTGACCCATGGTAACTTTGTCAGCCGCTCACGCAAGCCATTGCGTCGCTCACGCCAGACCACATCTTCTTGCTTGCGGTGCGCCACCGTTTTTTGGCGGTGCTTACGTATCACATGCCATGTTTCATCTTGGCAACGATGTTGCTGAGTCGGTTGTGTCGTCGGAGCGATTTTCTGTTCGCGTCTCTCCACTTTGAGGGTACTGAAGGCTGCATCTTCTAACTGACGTTGTTGGCGAACCGCACGACGAGAAGCTCTCAGCGCTTCTTCTTCTTGATGGAGTGCTCGCTTCTGAGCTTTGACAGTGCCGTCATTTGTCGCAGATGACACTGTTGATGCGGATTGGGTCTGTGAAGCTGCGACGAATGAAAGCATGGCCTGCTCGTAGTCCATCTGTTCATCAGCAAACACCTGTCCCGGAAAGTGGGGTTCTGTCTCCGGCAGTCTCTCAACCACCAAGCGACCTGAAGAACCACTGACGGCTGGCAGTTTTTGTTCTGTTATATCGCGTGTCTCTGGCACAAAGCATAAGTCGACATTCAACGAGATGCCGGGCTCAGGGGCTGTGCGAGCATGGGTTGTGGGCCCCCTTTTTTTGTCGATGCTGTTGGCTTTGGCCACAGCGCGGCTGCCGTTAAGATACGCCGGACGGTATTGGGACTTACTAGGGGAATCCAGTTATTTCCCTTCGCCAGTTCATCTGCTATACGCCGCTTTCCCCACTGAGGGTAGGTTTGACGTATTGCAATGACTTGCGCTTCGATTTCAGTTGGGGTACGTCTGGGCTTGAGCGGGGCACGATTGGCAAACGCTTCGAGGGCGGGGTAGCCACCACTCTGGAAACGAGGTTTCCAGTAGTAAAAGGTTCCCCGTCCGACATGAGCCTTACGACATGCCCCAGTCACACTACCGGTCGATTCCCATGTCTCAAATAGTAGCCGCCTTTGACCTGGCGTTGTAAGTGGAAAATGTACTGATGAAGTTGTCATGTTTATATTTTAGCTCACCGGGCAACTTTGTTCAAAGTGTTTTTGACCAATACAGAATATGCCAAAAAATGAGGCAGATAACTTGACCTTTTCATCATTATCAGCAATTATCAGTAATAGACTCATTGCTATGCCCAGAAGATAGGCAAAAGTCACCGATTTCTGATGCTTTTCCCAAATATCCAAGTTTGGCATAAAAGATAGGAACAGGCTTGCCACTAGAGCAAGCAGATTCGCTATTAATGTTAATGGCATATCAAACACCTTTCAGGAAGATTCAAAACGGAACTTCCTAACTAATGAATCATCCCCACTTAAGTACCTTCCTTCCTTCTTCAGTCAAGATATATAGCTCATCATTTCTATCAATTGTGCCCAATTGCTCCAATTCTTTCAGATTTGAAGATAGCTGGTCTTCGGAAGGAATTTCATACGTTATATCGGGTATTTTGCGTTTCAAGTCACGAATTAATGTATCGATTTCTGCTTGTATTCTACTGATTGTGCAAGGTTCTGATTGTTTTATTCGCGATAGGGCAACAAGGGGCACATATAAGCGAAGGGTTGGTATTATCTTGGGAGCAAGTGTACTCCTTTCTATTTTAGGTTCGGTTTCAACCCGTTTCGCTGACTCAATA
>JAPUKJ010000077.1 GCA_027295705.1 Ignavibacteria bacterium
ATGTAGGGCAACTGTGCGCATATCAGTAGTTACAAAAAAGAGCTGCCCCTCAACTCACGAGCAGCTCTCATTGATAGACAGCCTGTACGTCAGTTCTCCGTTGGTATCGAAGTATCGCCGGTCGGTGGCTGACCTGTGATCGTTGCCGTATCACCGAGCGTTTGGGCAGGAAGCTTGTGGGTCGAGGCATATTCCTCTACAATCTTCGCTTCCTTGCCTTTCAAATATTCCAAAACAGAGAGGACAATCTTTTTAGCATCCTTTTCAAACTCGACAACAGCCAGAGGCAGCACGTCTCCAACTTTGAACTTCTCAGCAATATTCTTCACCTGCGTTGGCGCCAGCTGTGAAACCGGAACAAACCCATCGACCCCAAGTGGCAGTTCGACGATGACACCCTTCTCAATGATACGGACAATTTTCCCTTCAACCTCTGTTCCTATTTTGTAGTCTTCACCAAACTTGTCCCATGGATTTTCTTCGATCTGTTTATGGCCGAGAGAAATGCGACGCTGCTCGACACCGACACCGAGGATCACAACTTCGATTTCGTCCGCCTTCTTCACGATTTCACCGGGGTGACGGATTTTCTTTGTCCACGAGAGATCTGAAATGTGCACGAGTCCGTCGACACCCTGCTCAAGCTCAACAAAGACACCAAAGTTCGTGAGATTCCGAACAATACCTTTGTGACGCGAGCCAACAGGGTATTTCTGCATCAGACTGAGCCACGGATCCGGTTCGAGCTGCTTAATGCCGAGGGAAGTCTTTTTTGCTTCCTTATCTAGACTCAGGATTACCGCTTCAACCATCTGTCCCATTGAAACAACCTGGGAAGGATGTTTTATGTGCTGAGTCCAACTCATTTCGGAAATGTGAATGAGACCCTCTATCCCCTTCTCAATCTCAACGAATGCACCGTAATCAGCCAATGAGACAATCTTGCCAACAACCTTGGTTCCGA
This sequence comes from Ignavibacteria bacterium, assembly GCA_027295705.1. Taxonomy (GTDB): domain Bacteria; phylum Bacteroidota; class Ignavibacteria; order UBA10030; family UBA6906; genus JAPUKJ01. The sequence continues at coordinate 965 of JAPUKJ010000077.1, forward strand.
CTGGATATTTGTCTTGGATATTGTCCCAGGGGTGCGGCTGGAGCTGTTTATACCCAAGGGAAATTCGCTTCCTTTCCGTATCGAAATCAAGAACAACAACGTTAATTGTTTGATCGAGTTTTGCAACTTCGGATGGATGGTTGATGCGACCCCAGGAAAGGTCTGTGATGTGGACAAGCCCATCTACGCCGCCCAGGTCGACAAAGACACCAAAGTCCGTAATGGCTTTGACTGTACCCTCAAGGATCTGCCCCTTTTCGAGCTTTTCGAGAATGGCTTTTCGCTGGCCGGACATCTCTTCTTCGACGAGGACCTTGTGGCTAACGACGACATTCTCAGAGGAATGGTTGACCTTAACAACCTTGAAGTCCAACGTTTTCCCAATATAAGCATCAAAATCGCGGACAGGTCGAATATCAATCTGTGACCCTGGAAGAAAAGCATCAATGCCGAGCAGGTCTACAACAATGCCTCCCTTTATCCTGCGGACACAACGACCTTGGAGCACTTCTCCGGTCTCAAACGCATGCGTGACTCGCTCCCACACCCGCAGAAAATCAGCACGCTTGCGGGAAAGGACCAACTGTCCATCGTTGTCTTCAACACTCTCGAGGAATACTTCGACCTCGTCCCCCACCTTTAATTCATCAGAATTTGTAAACTCCACGAGCGGAACTAGTCCCTCCGACTTGAACCCGATATCAACAGACACATCAGTTTCGCCTATTGAGACCACTCGCCCCTTAACAATCTCCCCTTCACTGATCTCGCCCAGAGTCCCCTCGTAAAGTTCCATGAGGTTCTTGTACTCGTCTTCGCTGTACTCCTGCTCTTCTGCATCAAAACGTTTGACGCCGTTCTTTGACTTCGTCGTTTTCTGAGGAGTTTCCGACGAGTCCGAAACGTTGGCACTATTCAGTAAGGTTGTTTCTTCAGCCATTAATCCTCCTATTGTTGGACATAACGTCCCGAATTACCAGGACACCCTCTAGAAATTCGTACACATCCAGGTCATAAAACCGGCGGCATTAACTTCTAAAAGGCATTTAGTTAGTTTGTTATTCCCTCCTAAGTTAGAGTTGGAAAGCACGCGCACAGAAACTTTACGCCGGAACCGCCACGTTGAACATCTGCTCAATCGAGTATTTCACTTTTTCCATCAACCATTGCGGTGTAGACGTGGCTCCGCTAATTCCTACTCTTTCTTTTCCTTCGAACCACTCCCTTTGTAGTTCCTTCTCGTTCTCTACAAAGTAGCTGTTTGGGTTTGCGTCGCGACAAACATCATAGAGCACTTTTCCATTGGATGAATTACGTCCCGCAACGAAGATCATCAGATCATTTTGACCCGCATATTCGCGCAGCTTCTTGTCGCGGCCAGATACCTGTCCGCAAATGGTATCCTTTGCATGAAAATCTATAGCGGATTCCTCAAACGTGCCGACCTCAAACTCTTTGATCTTCTCCCTCAACGTTCTAGCGATTTCATAAAAGGTTGCCTTGTCCATCGTGGTCTGGGAGAACAATACTGTTTTCTTGCTCAGATCCACTTCCGAAATCTCATCGACTGTCCTTATCACAACTGCTTCGTTGTTCACATGGCCAACAACCCCGACTACCTCAGCATGATTCTTCTTACCGAAAATAACGATCTGATAACCTGCATCATAGAATTTGCGGACGCGCTCTTGAACCTTAATCACGACTGGACACGTCGCATCAATCAGCGTCACACCATGTTCTTTGGCCAGCTGATATGTAGAGGGCGGCTCACCATGAGCACGAATCAATACCTTCTGCCCCTTGAGCCTCGGAAAATCGCTGTGACTGACTATTCCCATGCCCTTTTGTTCCAGGCGCTCAATCTCCGTCGGGTTGTGGATAATGGGACCAAGCGAGTACAGCTTTGAAAGCTCCTCCATCTCCTCTTCGGCAATATCGATTGCCCTCACTACCCCCCAGCAGAAGCCTGATTGTCGATCGACTGTAACTTTCACTTAACCTCGTTTTGCTCCAAAAGCCTCTTCGCCTTCTTTAGTACAAATTCGACTTGTTCGTTTATTGTGAGATTCGAATTATCCAGCTCAATTGCATCAGCAGCTCGCTTTAGTGGACTTTCATCGCGCGTCGTATCTAGTTCGTCCCTCTCCTGGATTTCCTCGAGAATCAACCTTGTGTTGGCATTAATCCCTTTCGCCTTTAATTCATCTTGACGTCGTCGAGCCCTCGCCTCTAGGTTCGCCACCATAAAGATCTTAAGATGAGCCTTGGGAAATACTATTGTTCCAATATCCCTTCCTTCCAACACAATCCCCTGACCTTCTGCCATCTTTCGCTGCTCCCGCACCATTGCCTCTCGCACTTGTCGTATTTGACTCACTGCGCTTACAGCCTTTGTAACTTCCGCGGTTCGAATTCCTTCGGTAACGTCCTCTCCATCCAACAACACTCGAACTGAGTCGTTTGTTCTCTGAAGCTCAACTCGCGTTGAGGTTAAAAGGCGGCCCACATTACCAACGTCGTCAGGTTTCAAGCCAAATTTCAGAACCTTTAGCGTTATCGCTCGATACATCGCCCCCGTGTCAACGTGCAGATAGCCCAGCCTCTCAGCGACCAACCTTGCAGTCGTGCTTTTCCCCGAAGCTGCAGGTCCATCTATGGCGATAACTAGCTTCTTTGCATTCAAGATGACGAAGACGTAGCGAATAATATAACCAATTCATCGATTTACCGCAACCTCCACCACCCACACCCTCACGATCTACGCCGACACAATCCTTGGATATCTAAGCCCCCTTAGCTATATTCGCCGGTCTACACGCAACAACAAGGTACACTTGAGGAAGCTGACGCACGAAGAAATATCAAGCCGCCGAATCCCTCAGGCTTTGGCATCTCAGGTCGAGAGGCTGCCCATCTTTGGCATGCTGGACAACATAAGGAGCCTATATAACGTTGGATCAATTTTCAGGACATCAGATGGGGCTTTAGTCAAGAAGCTCTTTCTCTGTGGGTACACTGCAAAACCACCGCGCAAAGAGATTGAGAAGACCGCACTTCATGCTACGAAGACAGTTCCTTGGGAATACTGTAGCAATCCGCTTGATGCAGTATCAGCCGTAAGATCTATGGGCGGCAAAATGTGCGTCCTTGAGCAGACCACAAAGAGTATCCCGTACTATCACGTCCGGAAAACCGACTTTCCAATTTGCCTGGTCATAGGAAATGAGATTACTGGTATTTCCTCGGACGTCGTGGCCGCAGCAGATATGGCGATCGAGATTCCAATGTTCGGCATGAAACAGTCTCTGAATGCTGCAGTCGCCTATGGGATTGCCCTTTTTGATCTAATAAGGATTTGGAAGAGCCCATGAGTCACCCCTCTACATCGTGCGCAAGTGTGTAATAATCTTCTCGTTCCAGAGTATGAATCCGGACGACTCCAGCCCGAACCAGTGAAACGAGGATGCGCGACACCCGTTGCTTAGAGATATTCACCAAATCGCTAAATTCTTTGGCTGTAATTCTCTCATTTGCATCCAGGTACCTAAATAGGCGTTTCTCATTTTCCCCGATCTCAATTCGCATGGGCGGTGCGTCCGGTCTCTCGTCGCGCAGGATCTTTACAACTTCCTTACTCGCCAACACGGTCTTGTCATTCACACGAATGAAAACCTTGGTATCTTCCCTATCTTCGGAATCGCCATTGCCGCTCCCTCTGAAATAGTGAGGCTTCTGCTCGCTTTCTTCAACGTGCGCAACAATGACATCTTTTCCGTCAAATGCCACAATGTCGATGAACGGTTCGATCTCCGGCAAACAGAACATCAAGCCAGCATGCCGGATAAGTTCAACCTCGCTCTTTTCGCTTTCCACCCCTACAATTGACCCGTTGTCATCCACTCCGAACAGAATATTCCCCCCCCTTGTATTAGCAAATGCAATTAACGCACGTGCAATTTTTTCTGGGGTCGACACTTTCCGTTTAAACTCAATCTCGAAACCTTCACCTTGTTCAATCAGGCGGTTGACTTCCTTATAGTCCATTGCACTCATCCTTGTCATCGTCGTTGCACTTCTGTACACTGAATCATCTCGCATATTTCCGTCAATGCCTTCAGACGTTGTCCTAAGCTCGGGTTTGATTGGTTCTCCTTGTGAGGTTGCGGTTTCTGTTATCTACTATCCTGATTATCCAAATATTCCTGCAACAACAATCGTGCTGCCATCTCGTCCACCCTCGCTTTCTGCTGACGTCGCTTCCGCTTCATCCCACCGGCGATGAAGGCTTGTCGGGCATTTACCGAAGAGTAGCTCTCATCCCACGTATCAATATCGACGCTCGTCGCCGATCTCAACCTCTGAATGAATCCCTCCACCTCTATTGCCTTAACTCCCTTTCCTCCATCTGGACCATACGGCATTCCAACCACCACGCACTCAACATCACGCTCATCAATTATCTTGCAGAGTCGCTCAATCATGTTCCGATCATTCTCGAGTGTCGTGGCACCCTGTGAAATCTTGCGAAGTGGATCACTAATAGCTACTCCCACCCTTTTACTCCCATAATCGATACCCATGATTCTTCGACCGTTTTGGATCATACCTAATCCGTCGTGCTTACCCTATCTACTCATCAAACCGTTCGGCTCGACTAACTCCCTTGATTCTCCTGATTCTCTCGAGAATGCGGTTAAGATGCTCCGTATCCTTTACGTTAAGAACAAACAATCCTTGGAACATTGAATCCTGAGAATCAATGTTTACGCTTCGGATGTTCGTGTTCATATAAGACGAAATTGCGTGTGTAATGTCGTTCAGCATCCCTGGTCTATCATCACCCAAGATTCTCACACCTGCGACAAACATGACACCGTTGCTGGATGGCCAACTGACCTCTACGATGCGATTCGCTTCCATCTGCATCATCAGCTTGATGTTCTTGCAATTCCTTCTATGGATTTTTATTCCTTCGCCGGTAGTGACAAAACCCACAACCTCATCTCCTGGAATTGGATGGCAACACTTTGCGTAGTTATGCATGAAGTTGTCCTGTGCGCCGCTCAACACGATCCCACTGGTCGTACTCCGGGCCGTCGAAATGAATCTACTGAAGAGCCGGTCATCCTTAGGTTCCTCCCTCACCATGCTCTGCGGATGCTTTTGTTCCTCCCGAATCATCTGGATGATTTCGTCTGCATTAATGTTCGCCTGGCGCAAACCGAGATAAAACATCCCCAGATTCTCAATCTTCTTATCGTGCAAGAACTCAGTTAGCTCATCTTCATTAATGCTCAATTTCAACTTCTTGGTCCTCTTTTCCCAAATCTCCCTTCCTTCGTCGATTGATTTCCGTTGCTCTTCCTTTACCCACTTTCGGATCCGGGACTTGGCCTTATGCGTGACAACAAATTTTTCCCAATCAGGGCTAGGAGTCTGCTTTTTCGAAGTCAGGATCTCGACCTGATCTCCACTTTTGAGAACCATGTCAAGGGGTACAATACGGCCGTTCACCTTGGCCGCCAGGCAATGGTCACCAACCTTGGAGTGAATTTCGAAGGCAAAATCAACTGGTGTTGCTCCAGTTGGAAGGATCTTTAACTCTCCTTTCGGCGTAAACACATAGATTTCTTCTTGATAAAGATTGAGTCTGAAGCTCTCCATTAGTTGGGCGGTCGGAACCGCTCCTTCAGATGTAACCTCAAATATCTCCCGCACCCAATTTACCCAGCTGGTCAACTCTTCGTCGATAGCCGTCACGTTCTCCTTGTACATCCAGTGTGCTGCAACCCCTTTTTCGGCAACCTCGTGCATCGCCCTTGTCCTGATTTGCACCTCCACCATGCGACCCCCCGGGCCAAACACAGTTGTATGGATCGATTGATATCCATTTTTCTTCGCGACTGAGATAAAATTCTTAAAGAATTCAGGATTAGGCATGTATATCTCAGATACGACACCGTAAACGGCAAAGCAGTCATTATCATCATCCGTGTCGAGAATGATCCGAATAGCAAACAGGTCATGGATTTCTTGCAGGGGTTTGTTTTGCTTCAGCATCTTTTTGAACACACTGTAGAAATTCTTTGATCGCCCGCTGATCTCAAACTTGAACCCTTCTTCCTTTAGGCGCTTCTCTATTGGCTGTGCGAATCTTCTGATATAGTGCTCACGCTCTCTCCGCCGAGATTTGATCTCTCGAGCAATCATGTTGTATGCTTCAGGATTTAGATACATGAAGGATAGATCTTCAAGCTCCCATCTGATATTTGCAAGACCGAATCTGTGCGCAAAGGGCGAATAAATCTCGAGCGTCTCTTTCGCGAGCCGTTCCTGCTTCTCCGGAGGGAGGGACTTCAGAGTACGCATGTTATTCAGGCGGTCGGCAAACTTTACCAACATGACCCGGATATCATTCACCATCGAAAGCAGCATCTTGCGGTAATATTCAGCGCGAATTACATCATGACTCTTGAAAACGTCAGAGATCTTCGTTGCACCGTCAACTATGTCAGCTACGGTGTCCCCAAACTCTGCCCGGATATCTTTGATCTGATATTCGGTGTCCTCGGCAACGTCGTGGAGTAGCGCGCTCGTTACAGAGATATCATCGAGCGGAATCTCCTTTGCCAGAATGCGGGCAACTTCGTAGGGGTGTTCGAAGAAAGGTTCGCCTGTTGCACGAATATCATTGCGATGGGCATTGAAGCTGAATTCAAAAGCACGGCGGATCAGGTTTTCATCTACCTTGGGCAAATTCCTATGGCAGATGTACAGGAGGTCTTCCAGTTTCCTTTTGTATTTCGCGTTTGTCATACAGGTTCAAAGCGTCCAGTACGCTGTTCCCTTGGGACTCTCGCGCACTCACTCGAAGGATGATTATGCTACACTAAAAAAATATATGCTCTTCGTGGTGAAATGTCAAGGAAGCTCAGGAAACAGCGAGAAGGTGCTACGGCTGACTACTTTGTCCCGAACATTCTGTCGCCCGCATCACCAAGACCGGGCAATATGTAGCCTTGCGCGTTCAGCTGACGATCTAATACTGCGGAGAAGATATGGACATCGGGATGAGTAGTTGTTAGCCTCTGAACTCCCTCCGGAGCTGCAACCAGAGTGACAAATTGTGTGTGCCTCGCGCCTTTCTTCTTCAAGAAGGTAATAGCGGCAGCACCACTGCCACCTGTTGCAAGCATGGGATCAAGCAAGAGTATAAGGCTTTTGTTCAGTGTAGTGGGAAACATTGAGTAGTAATCGACAGGCTCGAGAGTTCGCTCATCGCGATATAGACCGACATGTCCGACTTTTGCATCAGGAAGAAAATCAAGGAACCCATCCACCAGACCGAGTCCAGCCCGCAAGACGGGGACTATTATCACGTCTTCTGCCAGCACGTGCCCTGTGGTATCTTCGAGTGGTGTGCGAATCTTTTGTTCCCTCAGCTTCAGGCTGCGAGTGACTTCGAGAGCCATGATTGATGCCACGCGTTTGAGTACGGTGCGAAAGAGGTGATTGTTTGTGTTCCTATCACGAAGAATGGAAAGGTCCCGTTTAATAAGAGGATGATCGATGATTGTTAGGTTGTTCATGTGATCTTCCAGAAAGCTAGAGTCTTTTTCGGGTTGCGTTTGCCGCCACAAGGATGGGATCCCACAGTGGTGCAAAAGGGGGAGAGTAAACCAAATCCCATTGCTGCATTACATCGATGGTCATACGATGCTGGATGCCAACGGCCAGAGTGTTAGCTCGTAGTACTGCCCCCTCTTCTCCATACACATTCGCACCGAGCAGCCGTCTCGTTTTCTTGTCAGCAATTGTTATTATGGTTACCTTTGTGCTCCCTGGCATAATAGCAACCCTTGACCAGGCAGAAATTGTCTCAGCGGCAACATCAAACCCTGAATTCCTTGCTTCTTCAGAGCTGATCCCGACCTGAGCAACTTCGATGCCGAATACCTTCACTGCAATAGCACGAATGGCACCCGCAAAGATTGCTTTGCCGCCGGCTGCGTTTTCTCCTGCAACCCAACCCCCGCGGCTACCTATGGTTGCTAGTGGCAGGTACATCTGTCTGTTGTTGACTATGTTCTTGACCTCGCAGCAATCACCGGCCGCATAAATGTTGTCGATGTTTGTCAGCTGCCTTTGGTCTGTGAGTATTCCGCCTGAGGCTCCGACGCGGATGCCAGCCCTCCTTGCCACCTCATTGTTCGGTGTAACACCTAGTGAAAGAATCACAAGGTCCGCCTCGTATGACCCGTTCGTCGTAACAACATGCGTGACCTTCTGATCCTTGTCGACCACAAATCCTTCGGTATGCACGTTTGCAACAAATTCAACTCCATGTTTCTCCAGCTCCTCGCGCACTCGTTCTCGAGTCCCGCGTTCCAGTCCCTCCATCGGCAGACTGTGTCGATGAAGCATCGTAACTTCAAGCTCCTCGCCACGCAGGGCTTCAGCCATCTCCATCCCGATGTATCCCCCACCAATGATCACTGCCTTCTTTGGTTTCGCACTCTCAATAAAATCACGAATCTGTAAACCATGAACTAAGGTCTTTACGTGGAATACATTTCGGGCATTTTCTCCCTTCACACCTAACATACGGGAGCAAGAGCCCGTCGCAATAATAAGCCTGTCATAATGTTCTTCGAGTTTTGCACCTGTCTTCAGATCCCGCACCACAACAGACCGCCTGGTTGGGTTGATTGCTTCTACATGATGCCACACACGTACGTTTACACCCTTCTTTTCTTTGAGTGTTCTTGGAGTGTATGCAATCAACTCCTCCTTTTTCACTTCTCCGGCAATAAAATATGGAATCTCACAGATCGCATAGGACACATTCTCACCCTGCTCGAAAAGGAGAACTTCAACATCAGGGTTCACTCTAACGGCCTTACTTGCTGCACTAGGTCCAGCCGCCAACCCACCAATTACTACGATTCGTCTGGCCATCAGACTATTTTCGTCTGAAGGAAAGGACAAGGGGCACACCGGTAAACGTGAAGTGCTCACGAATCCGGTTCTCCAAATAGCGCCGGTAGGTGTCGTCGATCATTTTTGGCTCGTTGCAGAAAAAAGCAAACACGGGCGGCTTAGCTCGAACCTGAGTGATGTATTTAATCTTGATCTCCTTGCCTGACCGGCTTCGCGGTGGACACGTCTTAATGTCTGCACCTAGCACTTCGTTCAACTCGCTGGTGGTGATCCGCTTATTCTGCTCAGCATCAATAGCCTTTGCAAGCTCCAAAACTTTGTAAACTCGCTGTTTGGTTAGGGCAGAGATAAAAATGATCGAAATATAGTCGTGGATACGAAGCTTCTCTCTCAATGCTTTTTCAAACACATGAGCAGTTTGGCCGTCTTTTTCTATCAAGTCCCATTTATTCACCGCAAGGACGACTGGCCGGTTTCGTTGAACCGCGGCCTCTATGATCCGGAGGTCTTGATGTTCAAGGCCTTCCTGCGCACTAATCAAAACAACAGCCACATCACATCGCCCAATGCTCTTCAGCGTTCTGATTGTGCTGTAAAACTCGACGCTCTCTTTGATCTTGCTCTTTCGACGCAGACCGGCAGTGTCAATCAGAAGAATCTCCTCGCCGTGGTATTTCAGTATCGCGTCGATAGGATCTCGCGTCGTTCCAGGCAAATCAGTAACGATTTGGCGATCTTCCTGCAAGAGTGCGTTCACAAATGATGATTTGCCAACGTTTTGCTTGCCAACGATGGCAATTTTGAGGCGTTGACCATCTTCCCCTACAATGGCCTCGCTGAATTCCCTTGTTACTACATCAAGCAAATCTCCGACCCGGCGGCCAATCAAAGCCGAGATGGGGATCGGATCCCCAAGGCCCAGCTTGTAAAACTCAGCGACGTTTGACTCGCGCCTGTCGGTGTCGACTTTGTTCACCACCAGCGAAACTTTTTTCTGAGCTTTCCTGAGAATCGTTGCAATTTCTGAATCAACCGGGATAAGTCCGGCAACTGCATCTACCACGAAGAGAACCAGGTCTGCCTCATCAATGGCAATCTCTGCCTGTTCCCGGATTGCCAGCTCTATCATATCATCGGAGGCGGGAACAAACCCGCCTGTATCGACAATCATGAATCCCTTGCCAGCCCATTCAGCAAAACCATTGCGACGGTCGCGAGTGACGCCGGGCATCTCATCGACGATGGCATCACGCTGGCCGACAATGCGATTGAACAAGGTGGACTTACCGACATTAGGTCGACCGACAATTGTTATCAGCGGTAAGGACATACGAATCGAAAAGTAGAGACAACACACGTAGTAAGCAAGGTAAGAACAGACAGCGCGACTTTCAAGAATGAGGCTTTCTAACCGAACGGCTTCTTTTACAGGGGTTTCTGTTTGCCCTTTGAGGCCAAAGTGTTGATTGAGGCAAGCGCATCGTTCAGTTTCTCAAATCCATCTGATTTCGAAAAATACGCTGATGCACCAAGCTCGTGGGCATAATTCACGTCCTCCTCGCGGTCGGACGAGCTCACAACGATTACTGGAATGTCTTTAAGCATCTGATCAGACTTGATGGTCTTCAAAACCTCCTTCCCATCGACGCGAGGAATGTTCAAATCGAGCAACACAAGGTGAGGCCGCGGATTCTTTGTAGGGTCCGCGAACTTGTCACGCTGATAGAGAAAATCAATTGCTTCCTGTCCATCTCTTACAACGAACACCTCACCCGATACATTGTTTTTCTCGAGAATGTACTTCGTGAGTCGCAAGTGCTCAAGGTTATCTTCGATCAACAATATGTTGAAACCATCAGCCATGTGAACACGTAATTTAGGATTTTCTTTCTCAAAAACAACTGGAACACTGCATGTGCCCGGACCCCTCGCTCATTGTCCAAAATAATCAGACGCCTCATTTTGATTGCGGTTGCCATTGGCAAGGAGATATTGTTAATTAGCCAGCATCACAGAAACCCTCCTTTGCATAAATCGAAAGAACAATGGTTATCAAAATCCACACTGAGAACCCTGAACCTCGACACATTACCAATGCTGCTCAAATGTTACGAGCTGGCGGAGTCATCATATATCCGACGGATACAGTGTATGGCATTGGCTGCAGCATCGAGGACAAAAACGCAATCGAGAAGATCTATCTGATTAAGAGGCAGCGTGAAGATAAGCCGTTCAGTTTCGTCTGCTCAGATCTGAAACACATTAGCGAGTATGCCCACGTGAGCAACCCGGCGTTCAAGATTATGAAGCGTCTCATTCCCGGGCCGTACACATTCATACTCCCTGCAGCTAAGATGAAACATTTGCCAAAAATCCTAGTCTCGAAAAGGAAAACGGTTGGAATACGTGTTCCCGACAGCACGATCACTCTAGCTATCGTGAGAGAACTTGGTCATCCAATCCTGAGCACAAGCGTCACCACAGAATCCGCTGAGCTGTTGAATGATCCCGAATCAATTATCGCTAAATTCCGGAACTCAGTAGATATGATTATTACTGGAGGCGTGCTTACATCCGAGCCATCGACCGTGGTTGATTTGACAAACGAGGAACCGGAAATTGTGCGGGAAGGTGCGGGAGATGCATCAATGTTGGCGTGAGAGGACCTTTACCAAATGTTGATCTGAATCAACAGCTTTGATGACCGAGAGTCGTTCGATTTTGGCTTGGAGCCTTTTATTGCCGACCTGAGCTCAGGTTTCCGAGATCGACCTTTGACTGAGTTTTCGAACGACAAAAAACGGAAGGTTGATAGCTCACCTTCCGTTCCCAATCTTGAATTGCGAAGAGCCTCGATCTCTCCTACCTCGATCCTAGTCCGTAAGTGGTCTACTCCTTCAAAAGTTGGCTATACCAGTGAGGAATTGGTATCACCCCAGGCCCAGTGATGTAGAAGTCGTTCGCAGTATTACCACTGAAATATCCCCCCGCATAACGTGCAATTGATTCAAACGTCGGCACCGCACCAATAGACTGGTTCCCAGGACCAAGGAGAGGGTCTAAACCTGGATCAGTGTAAAGTGAATCCCCCATGCGAACAACGTCCACTATCTTTCCAGATGGGTCTTTCAGCATTAATTGGTCACTTGGCTGAATCGAAAAAATGTATCCTTTTGAGGAGATACGGATTGTGATTAGAGTATCAGAAACTGCCACGGTATCGAACGAACTGACTGGCCCTTGGAAAAATTCACGCTCGCGTCTGAATCGCGAATCCCCGGGTCCCCAATTAGTGTGAACCAGGAGCTTGTCCTCGCCGAACCGTGTCACCGAAAAAGCCAACTTGGCCAGGCTCAAGTAATCGAATTGCCTCATAAGTAGTCGCGTTGAAAAGGTATCATTGTCTCATATGAAAATCGACTCTTCTCCGGTACTTTTCATCGCGACACCTGTTGTCAATGTGGTATCGAAACCGAGTTTTGCCATCTGAACCCTGGTTAATGGGGACCCCAAGAACATCTGATGTCCATCACACGTGTTCTTGCCTATATAAGACCAATTCTTTGATGGGCCCGGACGGGTTACTTGTGTTACTGCAGTAACATCATCTTGTTAGTTTGAACAAACTCGCCGGCCTGAATCCGACAAACATATACTCCACTCGAAACCGATGATGCATCAAAAACTGTCGTGCGCTCACCAGCCTGTTTTTCTTGATTGACGAGAATAGCAATCTCACGTCCAAGTACATCGTAGACTTTCAAGGAAACATGCTCACGACTGGGAATTGTGTATCTGATTGTCGTTGTAGAATTAAAAGGGTTAGGGTAACTTTGTGCAAGGGAGAATCGACCTTCAGGCTTTGCTACTCCAACCTGGGTCGTAAGGCTGCGGACATACAACCCACCGTTGCTATTATATTCCGTTCCCACACCAAGGTACAGTCGGTCTTTGGTCGAATCGATCGCAAGGGCCAATGGAATCAGACTTTCTATCCCTTTACTCATTGGTGACCACGTTGCTCCATAGTCAGTGTCTTGTAAAGCACGCGTTCAAACGCAGGACCAGCTGTCACAAACATTTCATTCCTGTTTCTTGGCTCAATGACCAAAGTCCTTGGATTGTTATGCTTGAATCTCCTATTTGCGAAATGGTCCAGTTTATACCTCCATCGCTTGTTCTCGCGACACCTTGCCCCGTTGTTATTAATGCATATACTCTTTCAGAGTTAATCTTGTCGATCGTCATGTCGTAAATGCTACCACCAAAATCCCAGAGCACCGAATCCCACGACATGCCTGCGTCAACAGACTTGAAAACACCTCCAAAACCATCTGTGCCTGCATACACGATGTCTGGATGTATTGGATCAACAATGATCACGTTCGTGTTCCAGTCGTAAATTACTCCGCCAAATGACCAATACCTTCCGCCATCAGTACTTTTGTATAATGCACCACTTTGAGATCCGGCCGTAGCCCCATACATGATCTGTGGGTTCTGATGGTTGATCGCGAGTGCAAACACGCCTTTGTTTGGATCAGGCACCATACCAGTCTGATCTTGCCCATGTGATGCCGCCATCAGTAGTCTTGAAAATCCTGGTAAGTCCGGTGGATGCAAACACTATGTTTGTATTGTCCGGCCGGATTATGATCCGCTCGACGAACACACCATGAAGTACTGTATCCCAGGAGACTCCCGCGTTAGTCGTCTTGAAAATGCCCCCAAGACTGCCTCCCGTGAACCCATCACCAACATAGATTTCATTGCTGTTTTCTGGGTTGATAGCAATCGCTCGGATGCTCTGGTTTTCCAATCCAAGGAATTGCCAGTCCTGC
>JAPUKJ010000078.1 GCA_027295705.1 Ignavibacteria bacterium
CATTTCGGCCACCGTGTTTCGCTTATAGCGTTTCCTTTTTTGTGGGTGGGCTATGAATACACACACTCTCTCAGTGAGTGGTCATTTCCGTGGATCACGATTGGGAACAGCCAATCATATGATATCGCGCAGATGCAGTTCATTAGCTCTACGGGCGTGTATGGGCTCTCGCTGTGGGTTCTCGTGATTAATGTTTTGCTATTTGTGTTGTATTCTAAGTTGGCGCAAAGAGTGTGGCAGCCCCTGTCTCGCAAGTCGCTCGGCTTCCTCTTAGTAATCTTGTTTATTTATTTCATTCCAAAAATCGAAGGCATGCTGATACTATCTAAGGCTCCCCCGTACGCAGATCCGATCTCTGAAGGAGAGAACAGAGTCACGGTGGGAATGATTCAGTCCAACATAGATCCCTGGGAGAAGTGGAAGCAGAGTGGGGTCCAAGCTATTGAATTGTACCTAGATCTTACCCGATCACTTGTGGCGAATAGCGCACACCAAAGACCTGACCTGGTGTTGTGGCCGGAGACCGCTGTTCCGTACCGGATCCTCGCGCCTGAAAATCGTGAGACCCTTAATTACTTACGACAAAAGCTCGATGAGATTGGTGTCCCTGTACTAACAGGTCTACCTCATGCGGTTTATTATGATGACTCGACACAAGCGCCCCCAAGTGCGAAGCGGAACAAGAAGACTGGTCAACGGTACGATGTTTTCAATGCTGCCGCGTTCATTCAGCCCGGTGTAAAGGAAATTCCGTGGTACGGCAAGATGAAAATGGTTCCAATTGCAGAACGTTTTCCCTATGCCGATGCCTTTTATTTCTTAGATTTCCTCAGATGGGGGGTTGGTATTGGTGGCTGGCAAATTGGCCCTGATTCGACTATCTTTGAAGATAAGAAAGCAGATGTTAGATTCAGTTCAATGATTTGTTACGAGTCGACGTATCCGGATTTCGTCGCGGCTTTCGTCAAGAAGGGTGCTGAATTCATTACTATCATTACGATTGACAGTTGGTGGGGGAGGATGTCTGGTGCTTATCAGCACCAGCAGTTTGCGATCTTCCGTGCCGTTGAGAACCGCCGTTGGATTGCGCGCTGTGCTGTTGGAGGCATCTCTTGTTACATTGACCCCTATGGCCGAGTATACGATAAAACGGACCTCTTCACACAGACGACACTCATTAGAACGATCGGGCGGAGCGATGAGCTTACCTTCTATGCAGAGCATGGCGACTGGCTCGGTGTCGGTTGTTTGTTTTGCGGCGGTTTGTTCGTGGCGGCCGCGGTCGGCCAGTGGTTCAAGAACAAGAGGCGCATGGCGTCATGGGAAAGCAGTGGGTAGCTTTGCCTGGCGATTGCACTACTCCAGCCCTCTTGCACTTACGCGTGCAGTGCAGTTGTGCTGAATTCAACTGAATCGCAATGGAAAAATCGAAATTCAAGTTCAAGTCTCAGATTCGAGTACGAAACTACGAGATTGACTGGCAGGGTATCGTACACAATGCGAATTACCTTTTGTATTTTGATGTTGGCAGAGTTGCGTACCTGGAACATTTGGGCATAAAGGTGGACATAAATTCCATACAGCATGAATCCAAAATAGTTGTTGCCCGCAATGAGATCGACTATTTTTCGGCTGCTCGCTTCGGCGAAGTTATTGACATTTACACTCGTATCTCGTTCATTCGGAATACGAGTTTTGCATTCGAAGGGATCCTTGAGGAATCCAAAGGACAGCGCCTGATTGCAGAGAATACGTGTATTCATGTCTGGCTTGATCAGCGCACCAATCAACCCACTACTGTTTCGGACAGTTTTCGCAAGCTAGTGCAACAATACGAGGGTAACAACGCAAGGATAACCTGGCCATCATATCTCGTTTGAGAGCGTGTGCATGGTACATCTCCATCAGACCGAACTTTTCAAAACATTTCACTTGCATTTGGAAGGCTACATGGCTATCTTTGTATGCCCTCCGAAGTAGCCCTTTTAGGGCTATTTTTGTTTGGGAGCCTCAGGAAGTCCCAGGTAATAATCGAAGATTTTGAGTGATGATCGTCGCACAACTTCGCGAGGTGATAGAAGAGCTTGTTGCCAGACGAGGAGCGCACGTCATTGATTTTGTGGTTCGTAGGGAGGGGGATACTAAGGTCTTCGAAGTCTTTGTCGACGCTGAGGAAGCTGTCACGAGCGATTTCTGTTCGGCTTTGAGCCGTGAATTGCGAAGCGTGCTGGAAAAAGCCTGGGACTCAAGAGGATCATATCGTCTGACGGTTTCTTCGCCGGGAATGAGTAGACCGCTCAAGTTCCCATGGCAATACAAGAAGCACGTTGGAAGGTATTTACAGGTAAAGGCACGGTCTGGCGAAGGACATCAGAGTGCAACCGGGAAGTTGGTCTCATTTGACGACAACGGAATTGAGCTGGCGATAAAAGAGAAAAACCAGCATCTTCGCTTCACGTTTGGCGCAATCGTCGAAGCTAGGCTGAAAGCACCGTGGTAGGGCAGAGATATAGGGATGGTAACCTTTTGGATTGGAGGTCATGATGAATTCTGAGATAGTTGATTCATTTGCTCAGATGGTTCGTGAAAAAGGCATCGACAAGGATGTCTTGGCCGGCATCGTTGAAGACGTCTTTTCAATGATGGTGCGCAAGAAGTATGGGCAGGAGGCAAGGTTTGAAGTGGTCGTAAATATGGCCAAGGGAGACATCGAAATATTTTTGGAACGGGAGGTCGTAGAAGTTGTAGAAGACCCGATAACTCAGATCGATTTGCAAACAGCCCGCGAGATGTCGGGTGAAGATCTTGAAGTCGGTGAAGACTATGGAGAGGTTGTCCCTCTTGAATCGTTCGGGAGGCGCCTCGTTGTCAGCGCTAAACAGAATCTCAATCAGCGGATCAAAGAAATTGAGCGCGAGCTTATTTACAATGAATACAGCAATATAATTAACGATATTGTTGTTGGTGAGATTTATCAAATCCGCCGCAATGAGATTCTGATTAACCATAATCGCAACGAGTTGCTTCTTCCAAAGAGTGAACAAATTCAAAAGGAGAGATACAGGAAGGGGGATACCATCCGCGCATTGATTAAGGAAGTGCGCAAAAACTCTGGCAACCCTGTGGTCATTGTTTCGAGAGCAGATCCGACGTTTCTTGCCAAGCTGTTTGAATTGGAAATCCCTGAGATGTACGACGGTATCATTGAGATCAGACGGATTGCCCGTGAACCTGGTGAACGGGCAAAGGTGGCAGTGGAATCTCATGACGACCGCATCGACGCAGTTGGTGCATGTGTTGGCATGAAGGGAGTTCGCATCCACACCATCGTTCGTGAACTCAATAATGAAAACATCGACGTAATCAATTATACGGAACAGCCGGAGGTCTTCATTCAACGAGCCCTCGCTCCGGCCAAGTTGAAAGGTATTCAACTAGACAAAGAGACAAAAACAGCGGACATCCTTGTGGCTGAGGATCAGATTTCTCTTGCTATCGGGCGAAACGGTCAGAATATCCGTCTTGCCTCAAGACTTACTGGATATGAGTTAAATGTGATCAAGGAAGGTGCTGAGGATGAATACGATATTGAACTAGTGGATTTCAAAGAGGAACTCGGTGAAGAGTTGTATCAGAAGCTGACCGAAATCGGCTTGGAAACCGCAAAGGATGTCATCGATGCGGACCTCGATACGTTACGCGCTGTTGAGGGACTTGACGACGAGAAGATTCATGAAATCCGTGAGAAGATGCAGCGTGACCTCGAGGAAGCCGAAGTCGAGGAAGATGAAGAGACCGAAGAGGTAAAGGCTGAAGGCGGCACCCCAAGTCCGGAGTTGGAAGAATCTGTTTCCGAGGAGACTGATGAAGATGAGACTGAGGACGAGGCTGAGGAAGTTGAAGCTAAGGGGGTTTCAAAAGATGATGCCTCATCGGAACAAGCGTCCAAAGAGGTTAAGAAAGACGAGTGAACCGGCGTGATTCCGCATTCGCCAGTATCGAGCTACTGAGGACAGGCATGGCCGAAACGGCAGAAAAAAAGAAAAAGATTTACAAGCTCGCAACGGAACTGAACCTTTCCCATGAAACCCTAATACAGTTTCTTCGGAAGAAAGGATATCAGGTAAGAAGTCACATGACGAGCGTCGATGGCGACATGCTGAGAGAAATCCTTGCTCATTTCAAGAAGGATAAGGACGTTGCTGAAAAGCACCAACGTAAGATCCAGGAGATAAGGGAGAGTAGAAAAAGGGCTGAGAGGAAACTTGAGGAGCACATTGAACCAGCCACAACGGTACAGGTCGCTCAAGAAGAGGCCATCACTGCAAAGCCAGCTGCCGAACAAGCGCCTGCTTTCACTGAGGAGACGCCTCCCCATTTTACAGAGCCTCCTACTGCGGAACCGCCCCCTATAGTAGAAGCCGAAGAACAAGTGGAAGAAAAGGCCAAGACTGCGAAGAGGAAAAAGAAGGAACCCGCAGAAGAGCCTGTCCTTCCAGCAGAGGAGGAACCAAAGGTAAAGGTCGGTCTCACAATCAAGGGGAAAATCGACTTGGCTCCGAAGGAGACGGTAGTCACCGAGGAGTTGCCTCCAGGTGCGGCTGAAGTGGAGGAACCGCATAAAAAGAAGAAAAAGAAAAGGAAGATTCGAGAAGAAACCACCGAGGCGAAGATTGGTGAGGTTGACGAGCTTGAGGGGAGGAAAAAGAAGAAAAAGAAGCTACGCCATAAGAAGATCGATCAGGCCGAAGTAAAAGACGCCATTCGCAGGACGTTCGCAGCAATGGACGACACACCGGTAAGTGGTCGAGCTGCTTTCAGAAAGCGGAAGCGTAGGGAGCGAGAAGAAGAGGAGCTCCGACTTCAAGAGGAAGCGCAAAAAGAGGAAGGGAAGCTTCGGGTTACTGAATACCTGTCGGTGAATGACCTGGCGAACCTTATGCGTGTGAATGTTGCGGACGTCATCAAGAAGTGCATGGAACTGGGAATCATGGTTTCGATTAACCAGCGGCTCGACAAGGATACAATCACTCTTGTAGGAGATGAGTTCGGTTATGAGATAAGCTTTTATGTTGAAACAGCTGAAGAAGAGGCCGCCCTGGAAGAGGAGGAGGACTCGCCGGAAGAACTGGTGCGTCGTCCGTCGGTGGTAACAATTATGGGGCATGTTGATCATGGCAAGACTTCCCTCCTTGATTATATCAGACGGTCGAACGTCGTCGCGGGTGAGTCGGGTGGCATTACCCAGCACATTGGTGCATATGAGGTAACGACTCATTCAGGGAACAAAATCTCGTTCCTCGACACGCCGGGCCACGAAGCCTTCACGGCTATGCGTGCTCGCGGTGCTCAAATCACCGACATCGTTGTGCTTGTTGTGGCGGCAGACGATAATGTGATGCCTCAAACATTAGAAGCTATAAGCCACGCACAATCAGCAGGCGTTCCAATAATTATTGCAATGAACAAGATTGATAAACCGGACGCAAACGCTGATCGCATTCGTCAGCAACTTTCTGAGAAGAACATCCTAGTTGAGGAATGGGGAGGAAAATACCAATCTGTTGAACTCTCTGCGCGGACAGGACACCAAGTAGATCTCTTGCTTGAAAAGATTGCTCTTGAAGCTGAAGTACTCGACCTCAAAGCAAATCCGAATCGTACTGCCCGAGGCACTATTGTTGAAGCGCAGCTCGATAAAGGTAAAGGTATTGCAGCAACGGTTCTTGTGCAAAACGGAACGTTGCGAGTTGGAGATCCTTTTCTTGCAGGTATTTACAGCGGCAGGGTTCGGGCAATGTTCGACGAACGTGGCGGGCGTATTGAAGCAGCGGGGCCATCAACGCCTGTGCAGTTGACGGGGCTTGATGGCTTTCCACAGGCTGGCGATACCTTCATGGTAACGAAGTCAGATCGTGAGGCTCGTGAGGTTAGCCTGAAACGCCAGCAGTTGAAACGGGAACAGGATTTCCGGCAGATTCGATTAACGACGCTTGACGATATCTCAAATCAAATCAAGGAAGGACAGGTCAAGGAACTTTGCGTCATCGTTAAGGGCGATGTGGATGGGTCGGTTGAAGCTTTGTCGGATTCCTTGATGAAAATCGCACACTCTGAGGTCAAGCTTAGAGTCATCCATAGTGGTGTCGGCACAATATCGGAGTCTGATATTATCCTTGCGGCAGCGTCCGGTGCAGTGATAATAGGTTTCAGGGTGAGACCGAATTTGAACGCCCGGCGCCTTGCTGAAAAGGAAAAAGTTGACATCAGAACATACAATATCATCTACGACGCGATCAATGATATTCACGATGCGCTCGAAGGTCTGCTGACCCCAGAGAAGAGGGAAGAAATTACTGGAACCGTAGAGGTACGCGAGATCTTCAAGGTTCCCAAGGTTGGCAACATCGCCGGCTGCTATGTACAGGAGGGAAAGGTCACACGTAGCAACAAGATCCGGCTCGTCCGTGATGGCATCCAAGTCTATGAAGGAACCGTCAGTACGCTAAAGCGATTTAAAGATGATGTTCGGGAAGTAGAAGCGGGTTTTGAATGTGGGCTTGGTCTTGAGAATTTCAATGACATTAAAGTTGGAGATTCGATCGAGGCATTCAAGGTTGTAGAGGCTAGAAGGAAGCTTTAGCACTCTCCACCAAATGAACGGGGGCAGTAGGTGAAGGCCGATGGCGGTTTAGCATTTGTAACTGTTTCTGATTGAATCAAGGTTGAGTGACAATGTCTATAAGAACCGAACGGGTTGCCTCGCTCATAAAACATGAAGTCGGGTCTATTTTGACGCGAGAGTACAGTGACCCGTCGTACGGGTTCATCACTGTCACAAACGTGAAAATGACTCCCGACCTGAAAATTGCCAAAGTCTCATTTAGTGTGTTCGGGAGGGAAGAAGCCCAGGCCAAGACAATGAAGATGTTGGAAAATGAAAAACGCCACATTCGCGGTTTGGTAGGCTCCCATCTAAGATTGAAATTCACTCCAGCGTTGCAATTCTATCTGGATGAGACCCTCGATCAGGTTGACCGAATTAATCAGCTGATCAAGAAAATACACACTAACGAACAATAGGTACCAGTGGTTCAGGTTCAGAAGACTGAGCTCGGCACTGAAGCAGGAGAATTCTTGCTCGTCAGCAAGCCAAAGGGATGGACCTCATTTGATGTTGTCAACAGAATCCGCTCTGTTCTGGATGTCTCAAAGGTTGGGCATGCAGGAACCCTCGATCCAATGGCCACCGGTCTGCTGATTGTTTGCACGGGTAAGAAGACAAAGGAGCTTGATCAATACCAGGGACTTGAGAAAGAGTACATTGCTCAGATGGTTTTGGGCGCACGCACGTCAAGCTTTGATGCTGAAACCCCCGTGATCGAGCACCGAGGTACAGAGAATGTCTCGGAGGAAATGATCCATGCGGCAGTGAAGCAGTTCGTTGGTTATCAAACTCAACTGCCACCGATGTGGTCAGCGGCCAAGGTGAAGGGAAGAAGGCTCTACAAATATGCGCGGAAAGGGAAAGAAGTAGATCGCAGACCTCGGGAAGTTCTTGTCAGGTCGATTACTGTAGACTGGATCAGAATGCCGAAGGTGCGGCTCACAGTGGTATGCTCGAGGGGAACTTACATACGGACCCTAGTTGATGACATTGGAAAGCGTATTGGTTGTGGCGCGTATCTAGGTGAGCTTGAGCGGACAAGAATTGGAAACTTCCTACTTGAAGATGCTGTTTCTCTTGAAAATCTTTACGGCCCGCGCCTCAAGCAAAGCAATAGTTAAGAGATGAAGATAATTCGCTCACTTGGTGAGATCAAAAGAGACACGAATTCCGTCGTTACGGTAGGTTCCTTCGACGGTGTCCATCTCGCGCATCGGGAAATCATTCGAGAGGTTGCGAACCGGTCAAGGATGCGGGAGGGGCGAAACGTGGTTATCACATTCGATCCTCACCCCATGGAAGTCGTCGCTTCGCCGAGGAACTCTTCTGGCCTGCTGTCAACGATCGATGAACGCGTGGCCTTACTGAGCACATTGAATATCGACGTTCTCTACATCATAGACTTCACTTATGAATTTTCCCGGTCGAGTCCGGTGGAGTTCTATCAAACCTACGTAGTCAACGGGATCGGTGTGAGTGAAGTTGTTGTCGGATATGACCACATGTTCGGCCGTGACCGTCAAGCCGGAGTGGAAGGGTTAGTCAGGATAGGTCAGCAATTCAATTTTTCGGTCTTTGCCGTTCATCCCTACATGGTTAACGGGGAGCTGGTGAGCAGTACAGAAATCCGAACCGCGCTGCTGGAGGGAAACCTTGAGAAGGCGAAGAAACTTCTCGGCTATTCCTATGGAATGAAAGGAACTGTGGTGTCAGGAGACGGAAGAGGCAAGACCATCGGCTACCCCACTGCAAATATTAAACCGCTTTCAGAAAAGAAAATCATACCAGCTCGAGGAGTCTACTTCGTAAGCGTGCAGCTGATGGGGAAGCAGTATTTTGGCATGATGAACATTGGCATCCGTCCCACCGTCACAGATGAAAGAGTGCAAATGTGCGAGGTCCACATTCTTGATTTCGACAACGACATTTATGGAGAAAACGTATCCATAAGTTTTCTCAGGAGATTGAGGGATGAGCAGAAATTTGCATCAATGCATGAACTAGCTAAGCAACTCGACAATGACAAGGAACAATCGCTGAAGTATATCATGGACTGTGTTAACAAATAGAAACTTCCATCATCTAGCACTTTTCACATCAGGAGTTGTTCAGTGGCACTGACTAAAGAAATGAGATCAGAAATCATTGAAAGGTACGGCAAGAACGCCAAAGATTCTGGTAGACCAGAGGTGCAAATCGCGCTTCTCACAGCGCGCATCAATGACCTGACGCCGCACTTTGAGCAGTTCAAGAAAGACCACCATTCGCGCGTTGGCTTGCTTGGAATGGTAGGTAAGCGCCGCAGGCTCTTAAATTATCTTCAAGAAAGAGACATTGAGCGGTATAGAAAAATCATCGCAGAACTTGAACTTAGAAAATAACTAGTAGCAATGCTTCACATCATCTGAGTGTTTGATGCATTGAAATGTTGACTTTAACTAAGGTGATAGGGTTATGAAAGTAGCAAAAGAAATTCTGGTGGAAGGGAAGATGTTTTCTCTTGAGACCGGGCG
>JAPUKJ010000079.1 GCA_027295705.1 Ignavibacteria bacterium
TCGGAAGTCGCCGAACGACTCAAGCCGCTCATACCCCCGAGCCCTTTTGCTCTCATCGGTCTGTAACGCATCCATCAGAGGACCTCCTGATCCTGTTGCGTACGAAGCATCAGGATATGAGGCCACAAAAAAGGAACACGCAATTTCTACCCATAACTTTGTCTTACACCCTCATCGAGGAAGCGGAAAAGCACTTGATGCTTTTCTTCTTCACAAGTCAGCCTTGCAATATCCCGAGTATAGATTATGCCCATTCCGGCAAAGATAAGACAAAACGCGCTTTGAAAGAACGTGTCCATATCGGCAGTATGAATGAGGAATAGGGAAAGGCCGAAGCGTTAATTTTTAATTGTCCACAGGAAATCATGAAGACATGGGGGAATCCCGTGTGTGCTGGCTGGTCGGCCTGTTGGCGAGTCCCATTGCTGGAGAAATCAGCGGCGTGACGGATTTTGACCCAGATCGGCCACTTCGGGGGATAGGAAGCTGTAAGATCATGGAAGAAGAATATACGCAGTTCATAAAGTACCTCATTGGAAAATCAAAACGCTGTGTTCGGAAGGTCAGTGGTGAGGATTGGAGTCAGTCCAACGTCGTTAGTTGCGGGCCATATTGTGAAAGAAAGTATGGGCCTCCGGCTTCACAGAATGAAGTTCTAAAGCATCAGTGTTTATATCCAATCCAATGTGCGGCTGATCGACATATGCAATATTGCTTGATGCGGGTCTGGGAACAAAAAAACTATCACTGTGACGCCACGTTCCCCGACTATAACGTGGACAAGGCGGGAGAGAAATGGACATATGTCGGGTGGTTGGTGAAAGCGGTGAATAATCATAGATATGCGGCCATCCTCAATAAGATTATTGAACGATTGGACGAGAAACTCAGAACCGGGGGAAAACGGGTGAAAAAAGAGGGCCTCGAAATATAGGCGGTTCGGTCGGGGGTGGCCGCATCAACACCTGGACAATTTCATTCTTGTAATTATAAGTAATTACTTATAACATAGGAAGTAGAAATGGATGATGATGACATAAAGCCTGTGGTATGGGTCGGCGATGCACGAGAACAGGTGCAATCGTTCCCAAAGGCTGTCAGATCAGATATTGGTGCGGCACTCTATGACGTGCAATTAGGTGAGAAACCACCAAAAGCCAATCCGTTTAAAGGGGTGGCGAGTGGTGTCTTAGAGATTGTCACCCGCTTTGAAACTGACACGTACCGGACCGTGTATGCCGTCAGGATTGGACGAAGGGTCTATGTTCTGCATGCGTTTCAAAAGAAATCGCCCACAGGACGGAAAACAGCGAAACTGGATGCGGACATGATTGCACGGCGCTATAAGGAAGTGGTTCAAATGGAAAAGGAGCAAAAGTGATGAAAAAGAATGGAAAAATAGCGTTTGAGGAAGGTTCTGGCAATGTCTTTGCTGATTTGGGCCTTGATGATGCGGACGAACTCTTAACACGGGCCAAGCTCGGGCATACCGTGCGAATGATCCTTGTAAAGAAGAAACTCAAGCAACGGGAAATCGGCAAGCTTTTAGAGATTAAACAGCCGGAAGTGTCGAATTTGATGAATGGCCGCTATACGCTGTTCTCTCCTGAACGCTTATTTGGATTTTTAAATAAGCTGGATCGCAAGGTGACGGTACAGGTGTCACGCCGCAAAAAAAACGAACCACTGCAAGAAGTGGTCATGGCGTAAGCCTTTGAATGCTTGGCAAAAAGAACGCCTTACTTCCCATAAGTAATCTTATCAAACTTCCAATTCTCATAATTGAAATGAAAATTAACTATGGGTAAAAAAGCCGGAACCTTTAGGTTTAAAAACACAGATCAAATTGGTGCGGCAGGAGCCGAAGAAGACGAGTTCCTCTCAAATTGCTTTGTTGATACAGGCTATCTTTCTCTCCTAGAAAACGTAGGCAAATCGTTTTGGGACGCACTGGCTCGGGTAAGTCAGCCCTCCTTCTAACCTTTGCTGAAACCAAAAAAGACCCTGTCATCACAATCTCTCCCGAGGCATTAGCCTTAACTTACGTTTCAAATTCAACAATTCTTGGATTCATTGATATCAACCCTTTGCCGGTGTCACGCTGAATTTTGATATTCAAGTTATCAGTATGAGGGAAGCCACGGAAGAAGAACGCACCCACCCACGGCCATGCGCATTAATGGCAAGAAATCTCAAGTCGTGTTATACGGATAAGAAATCAGAACTCCGCATCTTATGCGGATCATTGTTAGTCTGTGGCAGGAGGCTGTTGGTTACTTACCATTTGGGACTTCCTAACGCGATGCTGTCGATTCTGGATCGGCTTCCTGTCGGTGAGGATCAACTAGGAGAGTCGTCCATCGCTGCACAATGAGAGGTGGGGAGACCAATATGAAGGCGCAAAAGAAGGAATGGTATTACATGGACGAGGAGAATGGGCAGCAGGTGGGCCCCATGACCCTCGACGAGCTAGACGCCGCCCGCCGGGCAGGAACGATCGAGGAGTACAGCTACGTCATCAATACCCAAATCATGCGTCAGCAGGGGCCACATGCCAGGGGCATTCCCTATTCGACGATCTTACGGCTCAATGTGGACTTCATCCCGACGGTGGAAGCGTTTCATTCCACTCGCGCCGGCAAGCTGACCACAGTCTTCTCGGGACCGAACAACTGCGGCAAGACGCTCCTGCCCAAGCAACTGTTTCTCCTTGTCGGACAGGGTGGGTATCTGATCGCCTGTAATCGCTTTTCCCATGTCGATGTCCTCAACACCCGGAAAGTAGAAGAGCATGAGCACCGCTGCTACTACGACAATTTCATCCAGAACTACTATATGTCCAAGGCGAACACCGAAGACAACCAGTTAAAGCTGGAGCAGGTAATAACCACACTCAAGGACCAACAGCGGGAGAAGCTGTTTAAGGTCTGCAAGGACTTGCTGGGGAACGAGTTTTCATTGAAGCGTACTGACCGGAGAATACGTTCAGCCCCTTCTATGTGGATATGGACGGAGAGAATCTGCGGTACGGGAGCAGCGGAACGCGGCTCCTTCTGACGTTGCTCGGCATTTTGCTAGATGAACGGTTCTCTGTCATCCTGATCGACGAGCCGGAGATCGGCCTGAGTCCTGGCATTCAATCGGTGCTGGCTCGGTTCCTCTACGACCAGGAGTGCCGGAGGCAGTTCTGCCCCCACCTGCAGCAGATCTACGTTGCCACGCACTCCCACTTGTTTCTTGACAGAAACGTACCGGGCAATAACTACGTCGTCACGAAGGCGGGAAATGCCGTGTCAGTAAAACCCGTCGGGTCAGTCGGGGAATATCACCAGCTTCAGTTCAACATGCTGGGCAACGAGTTGGAGGCTATCTCCCTGCCATCCGCGATCGTGCTCGTGGAGGGTGAGTCGGACGCCACCTTCCTGAGCAAGGTTGTGCAACTGCACGTCCCGGACCGTAGGGTCTCGATCGTTCGCGCGGAGGGTGAAGGGGAGGTTTTGAAGAAGCTTAATTTCTTTAAGGAGGCATTTGGGGACCTGGCAACAAGCCCGTATTGCGACCGGTTATTCATCGTGCTCGACAAGAAAATCAGTGTACGTGTTTCACGTATCGAGAGCCAGGGCGTCCCTAGGGACAATGTGGTCCTCCTGACTCAGAACGGCATCGAGTATTTCTACCCCCCTGAATTGGTGGCGGCGGCCTTCTGCTGCACTGTGAAGGATGTCGGGAAGTGGAAATTCGAGAGTGAACCGATCGACTTCAATGAGATTCGGAAGACGAAGAAGGAATTGGCAAAGTGCATTGCAGAGGCACTGACGGGTACCCACCAACTGCACTCAGAGATCCAAAATTTGGTAAGCCGGATTCAGGCAGCTTGCAAATAGGCATGATTCACATCGATGGAAAACGGTTCTTTGAACCGCAAGTTCATCCCCAATGAGTGCCTGAAAAGGGATCGGAGTTTTTCATTACCCATTTTTCTCATGAACTGCGCGGAAGAGGCGGAGTTGACCGTAATTGTAGAGGTCGCCGAGGAGTTCTTTGGCGCCGGTGAGGTTTCCCAATCCCGTTTGAGCAAAGGCTCCAGCGATTTGCGTTTGCTGGTCAGGTGTCAGTAGCTGGTTGATGTCTATGGGTTCACCGGCTTGGATGGCTTGTTCCAGGTGTCCATAGATGGTTCCTGTCACCAATCCACGTTGCTTGGCGATGTGTTCGACGGTTTCACCTAGCCGAAAGCCGCGCAACGTTTCATAGACGGTATCCCCAAGCTGCCGTTTTCTGGAAGGTAATGGTGGGGGAGAATATGACTCTTTCGGGAAATCCTGGCGAGAGTGGCGCTCCATATATTCAGCAATAGCTTCAAGAAACACCACACCGAACTCCTGCAATTTCCGACTTCCCACGCCGCTGATCTGTAGAAATTCCTGCTCATTGGTCGGGTAGTTTCGTGCCATCTGGCGCAATGCGACATCGGAGAACACAACGTATGCCGGGACGTCCAGTTCATCGGCTAACGTCTTTCGTACTTGTCGCAGATGGTTAAATAGGTCC
>JAPUKJ010000008.1 GCA_027295705.1 Ignavibacteria bacterium
GATCTTGATGATATGAAATTCTCGTAGTTCAGCTTTCAAAGTTATCAGATTCCCGTTCCGCAGACAGGCGGAACGCGGTCTCGATCCGACCAAGGATCTTCCGCCGAAAAGCAGCAGGATCGGAATGACGTCAAACGAGGGAGCCTTACAAAACGGCTCCCTTTTTCTTTGTTACAAATCCTCCGGACCAAGCTCTGTTTTTTCACCAAACAATCCACCTAAGTACCTTGCACGCATCCTCGAAGCGGTTGACTGCCATGCCGATTCTGGGTATATTTACTGGCAAATTGTGAAATGTCATCATTGCTGATTTTTCATGTTAGGCGTACTCAAGAAAATCTTTGGCGGTAAGCACGAGAAGGACGTTAGGGCTCTCTGGCCACTGGTTGTGGAAATAAATGGGCATTTTGAGGAGTATCAGAAGCTTGCCGATGAGCAGCTGAGAGCCAAGACTGAGGAATTCCGTTCTAGGATCCATGAAGCTGTGAAAGAGACCGAGGCGAGGCTTGCTGAGCTTAGGCCAAAGCTTCAAGAGGATATGGAACATGGAGAAAGGGAGAAAGTTCAGGGTGAGATCGAGGAACTCGAAAAAGAGTACGAAGATATTCTGGCAGATACACTGGACGATCTCTTGCCTGAAGCGTTTGCTGTGGTGAAGGATGCCTGCCGCAGGCTTTTGGACAAATCGTTTGATCTTCTGGGCCACAAGGCTGTGTGGGACATGGTACCCTTTGATGTGCAGTTGGTAGGGGGGGTTGTTTTGCATCAGGGTAAAATTGCAGAAATGGCCACTGGCGAGGGGAAAACTCTCGTTGCCACGATGCCTGCCTACCTCAATACCCTTCCCGGAAGAGGCGTCCACATCGTAACAGTCAATGATTACCTCGCCAAGCGTGACAACATCTGGATGGGACAGGTGTATGAGTTTCTGGGTCTGACTGTCGGGTGCATCCAGAACAACATGGATTCTCTCCAGCGTCGAAAGGAGTATGCCTGCGACATCACGTATGGTACAAATAACGAATTCGGATTCGACTACTTGCGCGACAACATGGTGGTCTCGAAGGAGGACTTGGTACACCGGGGCTACGCCTATGCGATTGTGGATGAAGTAGATTCAGTGCTTGTCGACGAAGCGAGGACACCGCTCATTATTAGTGGGCCCGTGAAAAGTGAAGACCACAAGTTCAACGAAATGAAACCTCATGTCGACCGGCTTGTGAACGCCCAGCGGAACTTCGTCTCGAAGATCGTAGCGGATGCGGAGAAACTTCTCGCTGATGGCAAGGAAGAAGAGGCAGGTGTGCAGTTGCTCAGGGCCTCTCGCGGACTTCCGAAGCATCCCCGCCTAATGAAGGTCTTTGCTGAGCCGTCCAACAAGAAGCTCGTCCAGCGGACTGAAGCTGAGTATCTGCGCGATCAGGCCCGCCGCATGCATGAAATCGATGACGAACTCCACTACGCAATCGATGAGAAAAACCACCAGATCAGCATGACCGAAAAAGGCCGGGAACTGTTGGAGCCGATGGTGCATGACAAGGACTTCTTCGTGCTTCCTGATCTGGGGACTGAGTTCAGCATCCTCGACAATGATTCAGGTTTGACAAAGGATCAAGTCCAGCAAAAGAAGGATGAGCTTAACCGCCTCTATGCTGAGCGGAGCGACAGGATCCATACTGTAACGCAGCTGCTGCGCGCATATTCATTGTATACGAAAGATGATGAATACGTTGTAACGGAAGATGGAAAAGTCCAGATCGTGGACGAATTCACAGGGCGTCTTCTTGCCGGCCGCCGCTATTCAGACGGACTGCATCAGGCAATTGAGGCAAAGGAAGGCGTCAAGGTCGAGCGGGATATGCAAACATTGGCCACCATCACTTTGCAGAATTACTTCCGCCTGTACAAGAAGCTCGCGGGAATGACAGGAACCGCGGAGACTGAGGCTGGTGAGTTCTTAGATATTTACAAGCTCGATGTCGTCGTGATTCCAACGAATAAGCCGATGATTCGCGCGGATGAGGATGATGTCATCTACAAGACAAAACGGGAGAAGTACAACGCTGTCATCGATGAAATCGAGAAGATGAGAGGCGAGAATCGACCGGTGCTGGTCGGAACGACCAGCGTAGAGGTATCCGAAACTATCAGTCGCATGCTGAAGCGGAGAAACACACCGCACAATGTCCTGAATGCAAAGCAGCACCAGCGTGAGGCGGAGATTGTGTTGCATGCTGGGTTGCCGGGGGCGGTTACAATTGCGACAAACATGGCAGGCCGGGGTACTGACATAAAGCTTGGTCCTGGTGTGCGGGATGCCGGCGGGCTGCACATCGTCGGTACGGAACGGCATGAAGCGCGCCGTATTGATCGGCAATTGCGCGGGCGCTCAGGACGTCAAGGTGATCCGGGCTCATCTCAATTCTTTCTGTCGCTTGAGGATGATCTGATGAGACTCTTCGGCAGTGAGAGGATAGCAGGCATCATGCAGCGCATGGGCTTGAAAGAAGGCGAAGTCATCCAACACAGGATGATCACCCGTTCCGTCGAGCGTGCGCAAAAGAAAGTCGAACAAAACAACTTTGGTGTCCGCAAGCGGCTTTTGGAATACGACAACGTCATGAACCAGCAGCGCGAGGTGATCTACACGCGGCGGCGTCGGGCGCTGGTTGGCGAAAGGATCAAAGATGACATCCTGGAGCTTCTTGACGATCTTACCCAAGGTCTGATCGACAAGTATTACGACGAAGGAGATATCGAAGGACTCCAGAGCGAGTTGCGCACTCAACTCCTTGTCGATCTGCAAATCACACCTGAACGTTTTCAGCAACTTGGCCCTGACGGGGTGAAAGGCGAGATTGTCTCCGCTGCAACACAATTCTACAAGCGTAAGGAAGAAACACTCGGCGTTGAGATGCTGTCGACCATCGAGAAGATGGTTGTTCTTCAAGTGATCGATGAGAAGTGGAAGGATCATCTCCGTGAGATGGACGATTTGAAGGAGGGCATCCACCTTCGCGCATACGGCCAGAAAGACCCGCTCGTGGAATACAAGACTGAAGCATTCAGAATGTTCATGGAGTTACTTGAACTAATGAATACGGAAATTGTGACGACGGCATTCAAACTATTCCCAACGCCGAGTCAACAGCTTCCCATCCGGGGACCGCGGAGGCCTCCACAGCAAATGCGAACAACGCATGATTCTGCGCTCGGAATGGGACTCCGGGCGAATCGCGAGCCCGTTCCAGGTGCAGGTGGACCCGGTGAAAGTCCTCCTAAGCCCGGTAAACTCCAACCAATCCACGTGGGGGAGAAAATAGGGCGTAACACGCCATGCCCTTGCGGTAGTGGGAAGAAGTACAAGCAATGCCACGGCAGATAGCGTTTCAGACGCTCCAATGCTATTGTGAAACGACAAGTCCTTGAGACCCCGTTCATTCATGTAACGGGGTTTTCTCTATGAATGAAGAACAGTCCATATCGGAACATTTCCGTTGCGGCTATGTGGCGATCATTGGAGAACCGAATGTCGGCAAGTCCACGTTGATGAACGGCTTGCTCGGTCAGAAAATTTCCATCATAACGAAGAAGCCTCAAACCACTCGTCACAAGGTCCTGGGTATTCTGTCTACCAAAGAGTACCAGTTGGTGTTTCTGGACACTCCCGGGCTCATCAAGCCAAAGTATTTACTTCATGAAGTGATGATGCAGTTTGCCTCCAAAGCGATTGAAGATGCCGATCTGATTCTCTTTATGATCGATGCCACGAACTCGGTGCTGGATGCAAGCCTTTCACATTCGGAGGCGTTCAAGAAATTGCAGGGCCTCAACAAGCCTGTCTACCTCGTGATCAACAAAGTGGATTTGGTGAACAAGCCTGATCTTCTGCCGCTTATTGATTCCTATTCCAAGGCATTTCCATTTAGGGAAGTATTTCCCATAGCTGCGCTTAAACTCGATGGTACGAAAGAATTGCTGTCAGCGACAGTCAAGCAACTACCTGAACACCCACCCTATTATCCGTTGGACATAGTAAGTGAACAAAGCGAACGGTTTTTTGTGGGAGAGATCATCCGTGAGAAAATCTTCACAAAATGTCAGGAGGAGATTCCTTACTCAACGACTGTTGACATTGTTGAATTCAAGGAGCGAGAGTCTGGAAAGACTTTCATCAGCGCCGATGTTTATGTGGAGCGTGAATCGCAAAAGGGAATTCTCATCGGGAAAAACGGCTTGACTCTGAAGGAAATTGGGTTGGTGGCACGGAAGGACATGGAAAAGTTCCTAGACCATCCTGTTTTTCTGGAGTTGCATGTGAAAGTACGTAAACGCTGGAAAGAGGATGAGCATTGGCTTGCAAGGCTCGGATACAAGGCGTAACGAATGTGTCGTTCCCTTTGCATAGTTCCCACTCCCCTGACTCTGTAGACGAACTATGGCTGAAATAGTTCCCTTTCGTGGCCTTCACTATAATCCTTCAAGGGTGAGTGTGGAAAAAGTCGTCGCTCCACCCTACGATGTGATCTCACCTGCCTATAAAGAAGAACTCTATTCGCTGAGTCCTTACAACGTCGTGCGGTTGATCCTGGGCAAAGAGGAAGATCCGTACAAAGAAGCTGCCACATATCTTGCCTCATGGCAGCAGGAAGGCATCTTGACGCGGGACGGAAGTCCGTCAATATACCTTCTTTCTCAATCATTCAAAGTGGGTGATGGTTTCACGAATCAGCGCTTCGGCTTCATTGGAGCGTGCAGGCTTGAAGAATTCAGCAAGGGCATAATTCTTCCTCACGAAAAGACCCATTCAAAGCCAAAGGAAGATAGATTCAAGCTGATGCAGGCAACGAATACAAACTTCAGCCAGATATTTGCACTCTATTCTGACCTCGACGGCGAAGTCGACGCCCTGCTGAAGAGAGTCATGTCGACACCACCCCTCGTTGAAGTGCTTTTTGAAACGGTCATGAATCGCATATGGAGAGTTGGGGGTAGAGCTATTGTTGATGGGATTGCAACAGAGATGAAGGGAAAATCCGTGCTCATTGCTGACGGGCATCATCGCTACGAAACGGCATTGGCTTACCGTGATATGATAAGACTAAAAACTCCATCATTTACTGGTACAGAGCCATTCAACTTCACAATGATGTTTTTGACCAACATGGACGCCCAAGGCTTAGTGATATTTCCCACGCATAGAGTGGTTCACGGTCTCCCCACTCTTGATCCAGCGAAATTTCAGATGCAACTTTCGAGGCATTTCATGATTGAAGCGGTGAGCTCGACAGAACAACTGCTTTCAACACTTGCCCCGAAGCAAGAATATGCCTTCGGTGTGGCGATGAAAACAGGCATGTTCGTCATTGATCTCAAAAGCAAGGAATTACTTAATGAACTGATTGAAACAAGCATACCACCCGAAGTCCGTGGTTTGGATGTCACGCTGCTTCACTCACACATAATTGGCAGTCTTCTTGGTGTAACGCCTCGATCGCAGGAATTGAAGGAGAACCTGGACTATGTGAAGGAGGCAACCGAGGCATTGGAGGCTGTCAAGAAGGGTGCCGCACAAGTTGCCTTTATTCTCAACCCTACGCGTATCTCGCAAGTTCGCAATGTTGCACGCACCGGCCATACAATGCCGCAAAAGTCGACTTACTTCTACCCCAAGCTTCTCAGTGGGCTTGTAATGAACAAACTTGATTGAAAACCACCTGCTGGCCTCATTTTCCAATCCCCGTTAAATAAGCGCGTAGCTCTGTTTGAAGTTCGAGAATCCCCTTGGGGTTTGATTGCATTGTTGTTATCTTTTGTTAAGAAGTACCACGTTTGTCCCGGGAATGGGGAGCGGCGCGAGTGCTTCTGTAACGAACGCGAATATCCTTATGAAAGAGTGCAATCAGCGCCGGAGTGACTTTACCTTGTGGAACCAGGTAGCATTTAGCAGTCTCGTTTCCCTGTTAGTGTCGACTTCAGCAGTGGCTCAGTTCTCTTGGAAAGGCTTCGGGAAAGACGGAAGGTTTGTTGCACCTGATCACGGCATCTCTCCTCCGAGAATT
>JAPUKJ010000080.1 GCA_027295705.1 Ignavibacteria bacterium
TTCTATGTCGTTGAGTTACCCTTTTGTCATCTATAGT
This sequence comes from Ignavibacteria bacterium, assembly GCA_027295705.1. Taxonomy (GTDB): domain Bacteria; phylum Bacteroidota; class Ignavibacteria; order UBA10030; family UBA6906; genus JAPUKJ01. The sequence goes on from JAPUKJ010000080.1 coordinate 38, forward strand.
CAGCCTGCTACCTAGCCTAGGGGTCATGTGATTTCATAGTGATGGAGAGAAAAGTTTTCTTACGCCTACCTTTGTTTCTTCCACTCATTTCGTACACAGCGCGGGTTCCGTTCCTTTCTTGACGGGGAATGATTCTATCACGCAAGTCGTGATCCGGCTCGTTCAATTAGGATATTTTGAGGATGTGATGAACAAATGTTCCGTCTTTCGTTTTATTTCCTAGAATAAGATTACCAATGCAGATTCAGAGAGCACCCAAGTATTTGCTACGCACAATCGTTTTGCTTGTGATAATGTTTATAGGGTTGAATGGGTGTCTGGGGCGATTTGAAACAAAGCCTGTTTTGACCTCGTCTTGCAATATCAATTGGCAACAGATAGCCGGAATCACTTCTGGAATACTTCCTGATTCAACCGCTGCTGATGGTCTACATGTGCTCGTATTTAATATTCATGACCGGCTGCTTCCTGGATCTGTATTTTCAAGCGGCGGCCACACTGAAGAAGAAATGGCTTGTATCGGGGATCTGGCGAAGAAGTTTGATCTCGTGTTGTTTCAAGAAGCCTTTGTGCGTCCAGCTCAGATCGCCCGCTACACGAAACATGCCTGGTCTGATCACCCCTTGTTTGCTGAAGGCGGTGGTGGCGATTGGTGGCCGCTTCGGATGGTGTGCGAGATATGTTTGAGTCCCGGTCTGCTCATGCTGGCCCGAGAAAAACCTGAGTCTACCTACGCCGAACCGTATGAGGCTTTCGCGGGTTGGAATACCGCGCTCAATAAAGCTGATGATTTTTTTTCGAAGGGATTTCAGCTTGTTCAATTCCCAACCTTTTGGGTCTTGAACAGCCACATGGATTCAGGGCGGGGACAGGATAGCATTGATGCACGAGCCTTGCAGTTTCAGCAGATCACGACGGCATTAAAACGGTTGGTTTCTGATGAGGTCCCCTTGCTTATCGGTATGGATTCAAACTTACGACCTAATCAAGAAGAACAAGATGGAAACATTTTGCGGGAATTTCTCGAAGCGAATGGATTAACTCTAGTGCGTCAAAGCGGACCGGATCTGATTGCAGCAAGAAACATCAAAATGGAGTTCCCACAATCCTTACCACTCAAAGACGTCCTCAGCGATCACAACGCCTTATCGATTGTCATTCATCCCCCATCCGTACCGTTATTTTTACCATGGTTGCAGTAAGGATGTATTGTAACTGGCACACAAGCACTCATAGCTCAAAGCTGTGATTGTGCAAGATGCCAACGACGGTGGAGGAGTTGATGGACCGCTTTCTTCATGTCAGGCGGCGACAAATGAATGCGTTTGCCATGGCCTGGTAACACCCACTCAAATGAATGGTTCAGTAATGTCTTGACCGATCTTTCCAATTGCACATCATCCCATACTAGGTTTTTTGGCGTATCAAGTTGCTGGCGGATGTGATCCCACCACAGATGATCACCTGAGAACAAGAACCTATTGTTGTACAGCAGGGCCATGCATCCTGCGGTATGACCGGGAACAGGTATGAAGAGGAATCCTGTTTCAGCCTCGACTGAATCTTCCCCGTCAATAATCCACTCTGCATTGGGCAGTGCGTGGGCATCGGCCCGATGAATAATCTGTGTTGCTCCAAAGGCCTTGGCATATCGGGTAGCATCTGCCACGTCATCCTTGTGGCTGAGGAAGATGTAACGGATCCCTCCGTGCTCTTCAAATGCTTGGACAAGATGCGTAAGGTACCGGGGAGAATCAATCAGCCAATTTCCTTTGGGATGCTGTATGAAATAGCTATTGGCGCCAAATGACTTCTCCGAGTTAAATCCCACATAATACACCTCGTGTTCTACCTGCAGTGGGAATGAAGCTTTAGCTTTCTGGAGCACAGTGGAATTCTTCTTGACGGTGCCGATGGACCCCACCGGACAGGCACTCAGTGCCTGGTACGCAGAGAACTCTTCCTTTGCAGATTCGGGTTGACGGAATACGGAAGAATAGTCGCCATCCTCAATGAATGTCGTAGGGGCCAATTGCCGACAGGTATCGCAGTCGATGCAAGTAGAGTCGACAAAAAAATTGCCATCGCTATTTGTTTCTAAGCGTTTTGAGAGGTTAGCCATAATCAGGATTTCTCACTTTAGTGATTATACCGATCAGGAAGACGCCCATGTAAAGGTCTGACACATACGAGCTTTACAGGGTAAACGGAGCTTGGGCGATAGCGATCATGGTCACAACATCGATGTTCGAGATAAATGTCAATTTCGTTGATATTGTCGGCTACTAAGGAACAACAAGAGCAGCCTTCTTTCAGTTTTGACCAAACACAGAATGATACACGAGGAGTTGACTCTGACTGTCAAAAATGTCAGAAAACGTCATTTGCTCGTTCGAGCCGTCACTAAATTCCCAGGCCATAAAAGATACCAACCAGTGTTCCTGCCTGTGAAGAGCATCAGTATGGTGGGAAATAAGGTTCCAATGGTTGGCTGGATCACGGCAGACAAGTCAGTTCCGACCCGCCATCGAGAGAAGATGGAGTTCAGCAGTGTATTTTCCAAGAGGTACGTCTAATTTTCTTAGTAGGTAGCATGATCGGGAAACTAGTTGTGCGATCGTGTATGGTGCAAGCCTGTCACGGGTTTGGCGGGACGGTGATGTATGTGGATTTACGCTACTGCTGACGATAAAGAAAGCATCATTGATTCAATCTGGATGCCGTCATGCAGTTGACGACTGAAATCACACCTCAGGGAGCCGTGCTGGTGCTGCATCACTCAGTTTCCCGGCATGCTAGGCTTCGCGTCCCCGGCCATCGACCTTCGACGTTTGCG
>JAPUKJ010000081.1 GCA_027295705.1 Ignavibacteria bacterium
AAACAGAGGATGGGATCGATAAGAACAGGGCGCCTAGACCCTCCAGGGATGAGGCTGTAGAATCCACCCCGGTTTCTTTGTTGGCGGATGATCTGGGCTACAAAATGGGTGATGACTATTTATTGTTCGTTAGGAAAGGTCCCACGCTCAAAATCAAAGGTAAAAAGGTGGAGACTTTGGCGATCGTCTCACCTGAAGGTCGGTACCAGGTATCGAAGAACAATAAGCTTAGTCCTGCGGCTAAACAGGGTTTTGCTAGCAGATACAAGGGCAAAGATGTAGCTGATCTCGAGACAGAGGTCGAGGAGATCCAGAAAAAGAAGAAGGCGAGAAAATAGCTCATCTAACTGGCATCTAACTGAATTGACTTTTGCTAGAGGAAGTGGGCTTTGCATCTAGCGAAAGTCACCCACTCACTCACCTACTATTTTCTATGATGACGTTTTGTGTTAACGTTTTGTGTTCAAAAAATCGTCGTTAAATCACTGAGCTTTGTAAAGACTGCCCTTCCGTTGCTAGGCTTCTGGGGTTGCTTTCTTTTTGTCTCCTGTGATATTGATTTCGAGTCAGACAAGGAAAACTCTCCCCCCGAAATCAAGGAAGTAAACGGAGAAGTTATTGAGGCCACACCCGAAAATCCCATGACCAATCAGTGGGTCACACTATCCGTAGAAGCGACAGACCCAGATGGAGATGAACTGCGCTATTTTTGGGATGTCCAGATTGCCGGGCAGGAACCGCAAATTGAACCTTTTATCCCTTCTATTACGACTCTGAGTTTGGCGTCTCGCGTCAAATTCCTCCCCACCGAACCCGGAACTTACAATATCACCGTCAGCGTCGTTGAGGGCAAGGGCGAGCAGCTCTCCGCAACAAGGACGCTGACGGTCACTAAATCGGCGGAAAATCTACCTCTTCAGTTTGGATTTCCTGCAATTATCGCCGTTGGTCAACAACCCCTTCCTGCCGATGAACGCCTAATGTTAGTCGCCAATCCCGCCGAGTCTAATTTAGCACTAGAATACGAATGGTCAGGAAAAGATAGCTTGGGAAATGATGTGTCTGACCGCCTCATTTCCCACGAATCCTTTCCTGAGAGACATTATTTCCAGAGCGGTGAGGTGGGCGAATTCACTATTACTGTTAAGATTAGCGACGACTCAGAACGCGATCCCCTAGATGGCTTTATTGTCATCACAGTGACAAGGGAAAATCATCTTCCGGCCTTTGATGCACAACCGTTCACGCTGGAGCCGCCACTGCCTCCAGAGCAACCCTTTCTTCTTGTTGGCGAGAGCGTTGAGATTCGCGCCAATGTCACCGACGAAGACGATTTCGATCAGGACAATATCCAATATACATGGCGGGCATTTTTGGACGGAGTGGACGTGACCCGAAGGGTACTTCAGGGCGATCTCTTTTCCGCAAACACGGTTTTTCTTCGACCAGACACCGGTGGACTCTATGCCATTGAAACATCTGCTCGTGATACCAGGGGCGGGGTAGCTAACACTTTTGTTCAAATCCACGTGAACACGCCCCCAGTGTTTTCTGGACAGGGCATCTTCGTCAACGGGGTTCTATCTGTCGGCAACGATATTGAGCTAACCGCTGATGCCGTTGACGACGATAACGATGCGATTTCCTATTCGTGGGAAGCAATGTTAGACAATATCCACGTGAGAAATGAAGTATTCGTTGGGCAGAAAACCGGTCAGATAATTTCCTTTAGTCCCCAAGAAGCTGGTGTCTATCAGGTTCTCGTGACCGTAACGGATGGAAAACGTGGCGTCGCAACGCATACCATTCTTCTCCTCATTCCATAAAAGTAATCTCTTTTTTTGTAAGATTTTCACCTCGGTTACTCGTTAATTTCCGAGTGTAACGTTATTTTGCGAGAATCATAATTAACCAACAGAGGAAAAGATAGATGTTAATCAAAAAACTTTGGAATCGTCGATTTTGTTTTCTCCTGCCGGTAGCCGTTCTTTTGGTATTCACGATGGTTCTCGGTTGCGGCAACGATGACGATGATTCAGATGAACAAATTATCGAAGATGTCGCGAGCCTAATGGATAGTTTGCGTGTTGCCGGTGCGACTGTTGCTCAATCTGGAGAGTTAGAACAACCCTTTTTTTCTGAGAAGGCGCAGATAATCACCGTGAACGGTGGTGACGTTCAAGTCTTTGAATATGCCAAAGCTGATGCTGCCGAGGATGAAGCGGCGAAGGTTGCTTCAGATGGCAGCACGATTGACAATAACATTGTGCAATGGGTTGCCACACCTCACTTTTACAAGACAGGTAATCTAATTGTATTGTATGTTGGTGAGAGTGAAGATGTTATGAACGTGTTAGAGACAGTACTCGGCTCTCAGTTCGCCGGTAGATAGGGGCACCTCAAAACCCACCTTCATGTCAAATCAACTCTTTAATCAATTGGAGCTAGAGCCATGTATTCCATCTCATGCCAATCAACCAAAGCACATCAATTCAGCTTGGGCACTGTGAAACATCTCCTCAGAGTTGGACAAAGATTGAACAGTAAGCCTTGCGATGCTCGGCAAACAACGGAGTGCATGAGCACTTTGCTGCTCATCTGCGTACTGATTTCTGTAACGGGAACCGGACTAGCGGTTGAACTCCATCTTCCTAGTGAAGATGATGCACCTATTGAAGGTGATATCCTTGTGGGATTTGATCCATATAGCAACACGCCAGAAACCTACCTGGAGCAAAAGAAGTTGAGAAGTCATTACGACAGAAGGAAAAATCGAGTTGTGTTTTATTACAACCCACAGGGAAAGCTCCTGGCTCCACCGGGACCGGGTGAAGCCTCATTGGCGAACTTCGACGCCGATGATGTCTTCGAGATTCACATCGTCCACGCGCTGGCAGATATCGGCAAGTACCGAACAACCATGACGCCAACAGATAGTGACAGCCAGTCATGGATTAATCCACTAAGCCTTATCCCGCCGGGGATTTTCCTCGGTGGAATCGATATATCGACCGCTCTTAGCCAAATGGCAATGGATAGGGGCGTAACTAACGAACCACCATCATGGACGGAAACCGTAGAAGTTAAAGGCCCATTTCCTTCCGGACGTTATGCCCTTGAAATTTTTATGGCAGAAAACTCTGATGCTGAACCCGCAAAAATTGAGACACGCCTAGTTAAGATCAATGAGCTTCAGAATTTCTCCATACACATTGGGGCGATCGTCAGTCGTCTTCAAGACCCAGAATACAAAATCACGAAACTCCAGGGGACACCATATAACACCATAAGTGCGAGTAGCGGGCCGGTGCGAGGGCTGCCGACGTTAAACATAATCGTATACAACTGGTTCTTTATGCGCAGGAAACGCGATCGCGCCAAAGATCTGGGCGGGATATTTCCAATGGTAGGCGTGGGGCTGCAAAAACCGACTGAAAACTTGCTTGCAGGTTTGATTTGGGAAATATCTCCGATAGTTTCCATCAATGCTGGAGTTCACTTTGGCAAGGTCTCTCGCCTCCCTGGAGAGTTTGACCTTGATGAAGATATCCTGTGGGAGGACTCCAACTTGATTAATGAAATTGAGGGTACTATCGAAACCACTGACAAATGGCAGTCGAGAGAATTCATTGGGGTGACGGTAGATGCAGGCTTACTGCTCAAGATTCTACTTTCGCCGCCCGGGAGGAATTAGTACCTCTGTACGTCGAGCACAACCAAAGTCAAGCCCTTGTGACAGAGGCAATCGAGCAAGTCAAGACGATAACCATCGACATGGATCTGACGGGGCGTCCGGTATCCGAAAACGCACAAGGGGCAAAAAAAGGCTATTTTTCCCGCAAACGCGGGATTTACGGGCGTCAACTGGCACGTGTGTTGGTGCCGGATACCCAGGAGATTATCGCCGAGGAATTGTATCCCGGCAATCGACTGTCGTGCCAAGTGTTTGGCGAGATGCTGTCTGAAATGGAACAGGTCCTCTCACTCGACACGAAAGAAAAACGGCAACGCGTCTGTCTGCGTCTTGATGGCGGTTTTGGTACCGACAAAAACATCAACCATGCCTTGTGGAAGGGGTATCAACTCCTGGCCAAGATGTTTAGCGGCAACCGAGCCAAGGTCCTCGCGCAATCGGTCCAACAGTGGGTTGATGTCGATGGGCAAGGCACTCGCCAAGCCGGTTGGGTGACCAAACCACATCGATATGGCAGAAAAACGAGACAGCTGGCGGTGCGAAAACCCAATCCCAAGAAGCAAAGCGGATTCAACTATGTGGTCTTGGTCATCACGGATATGACCAGTGATATGCTGACTTTGCTGCAAAGCTATGATGCGCGAAGCGGCGTTCCTGAAAGTACGTTCTGTCAGGATAATCAGGGACTGGCTCAACGGAAGTTGCGCAAGCATCAGTTTATTGGTCAGCAGATGCTGGTGCTGCTCTCTCAATTGGTACATAATCTGTGCCAATGGCTCAAACGGTGGATGGTAGATGCATTGGCGGCAAAGGAGCAAATGGAACAATACGCTCAACAGATGATGGCTTCCCAATGGACAGACACACAACAACACGCCATCTCGGTGGAAGCGATTCGATTGACCATTGAGTCGATTCAACAGCGAGGAATCAGACGATGGATACGTCAACTTTTCGCGCTTGATGGCGTGGTAATCATCAAAAAAGGGGTCGTGGTTTGTCTGACACTCAACGCGAATTATCCACTCATTGACCGATTGCTCTTGGCATTCAGAACGCTTCTCGAACCTGTAGGCGTCTGCGTTCGAGTCGCAAAGCCATAAGGTCGGTTGCAGCAAACCGAACCATTGAACGTCACTTCAACTCAGTGAGGGTAGACCTTTCAACGCCTTCAGCCATACCCGAGATTTCTTCTGCTTTGGGCGAAATCGAGGTCTTAAACAAGGAGATCTCGCTGAAGGCCGTGTCCAAGTATCTGGGACACGCCTCGACCGCCGTCACAGCAGATATGTATATCCACGACG
>JAPUKJ010000082.1 GCA_027295705.1 Ignavibacteria bacterium
TCTAAGGTGGTCGATAATGTCCTGAGGTAATCACAGTAGGTATGAAGCGCCATCTGAGTGTACGAAGAGGCCCTAACGGAAGCATGAGAAGGCGTTCGAACACGTTGTAACAAAATTGCTTCCCGAAGATGGTAATCTTCCTCATCGGATAGTGTTGTAGTTCGCGCCCCCCATGCAATGTCTATTACCGCTCGGTAGACCGGCGAATGACGATTCTCAAGTGTACCGAGCCAGCTCTCTACTCGTTCGCTACCGTAAAAATTGTGTGGCGCACACTGGTCTTTTATAGGAGCAATCCGTACAAAACGGCGACCATGTGCAAAACAGGAACCGTCTCGTCGCGCAAGATGGATATATCGCTTCCCCTTCCCACCCATGAAAAGGCGGAAGTGATACTGCGGAACAAAGTGATTATCACTCAATAGTGATCCCCTCCTCTTATACACCAACAAGCAGAGAAGTCTGCTATCAAGACCACGTTTCTCTAACAAAGAAGGAAAACTACCCCAAGCGGGCAACCGATGTTGCGCATCGCGGATTCTGTTGTTCCACTAACCTTCATATTCCGGCAGAAGTGGGAACGATAAGTTTTCGTCAATCTTCTGTTCGTAATGATCAATTACAGCTTGCCGTATGATAGATAGTTTGGTTCGATTATCATTGACACAAGCAAGCAAATCCTCGTCCGAACTATTTTGAATGTCTTCAATTTGAGAGAGATTTGATTTCAGAAGTGATTGATAGTCCGCTCGGGAAAGCCGAGCTCCTGCCTGTTTTGCTAAATCAATTATCGAAGATGGTATACCGACCTCCAGCCTCGTGAATAATCGGGCACTCCGTTCAGTCAGGTCGAGGTCTTTGTGAAGAATCTCTGCGACTCGTGCAACGATTGGTAGAATGTCATGGGTGCGAGAACTCACACTGCGAGTCGGACCGGCTGCCCCGTTGAATCTTCCACCGTGTTTCGTTAAAACCTCCTCGATTTGAACCAATGGCATATCAGTTACCCAAAGCAAACAAGCGGTGGCTTTCTTGAATCGAGATGCCGTTTGATATGTATCCGCGGTGTGACGTTGCAGTTGCTGAAGGACGGATTGTGGTATCGCCTGAGACTGCAATTCTTGGCTCCACGTCGCCAGTTCCTTTCCTGCACCTCTTGAGTTGACGGGGAAAAGCACATCATCAAGTTCAACGGTTAGCTGCGTCAATGCAATCAACGTCTGATCGGTAATACTTCCCGGTTCTAAGGGGCGAAGCGCGTCAACTAAACGGGTAATAGATTCCACCTCAACTCCACCCTGTCCAGCAAGCCAGCCGAGTGCCGTTAAACGGTAAATCCCTTTTTCATCTTGTCTGACTAACTCATGACTCTCAAGGTTGTTCAGAGCTTCTTTGAGGCGATTCGCATCCCACTTCCAATTCTCTGCGAGTTGTGTTTGTTGGAATGCCCCAAAACTTCCTTCTAAGAAGGCGATGATGTCGTTATCCGTCATTCCAAAAAACTTCCCACCACCCAATCGCCTCGCCGCGACGAGAACACGGACAATTAACGAACGCGGGTCGGTGTTGTCGGAAAGAAATTGAGACTTGATGTCTTCTGGATTTCCTAAGACGTAACGAGACCAAAAATCATGTTCTTCTCTTGGTGTGAGTGCTAGTAAATAGGAGGTTCCTCTGTCCACCAGACCGAGACGCCCAGCTCTGCCGGTGATGTTCTTATACTCGGCGACAAAATAGGGTTGAGGACCGTCCTGCGGATTCGGATGTTCAAGTCCGACAACGACCACGGCTTCGGCTGGCATATTGACTCCCATGGCAAGAGTCGTTGTTGCGGCAATGACTCGAATCTCACTATTTGGTTGGCGAAATTGTTCCTCGATAACGAGTCGTTCGTCTCGGTCAAGATCGGATGTGTGAAACGCAACCCCACCATGTAGACACTTTTCGAGTACTTCCGATATGATAGAAGGATCGCCGCTGGGTAGCGCATCAAGAGCCGATTGAGCGGGTGGCAAATTTAAGGCTTCACCAAGATAATTAGCCGCTCCACGCGCCTCACCTTTCTTCTCACGGAATACGATGACCTGTTTTCCCTCCCCAACTAACTTCTGCACAAGTGGGATCACCCAGTCTTGGTTGGAATCCTTTCTAAATATCCGTTGTATATAGTTTTGAGTGACTTTCTCTTCGCTCGTCTCGGCGTCGATGTAGCGAAAGCTACCATCTGCCCGAATGATACCTTCATCGAGTGGGACAGGGCGTTCTGTGCGACACAACAATCGTGCATCAAGCCAACGCTCCAAACCATTGGTCTCCCCAATCACAGCGGACAAGGCAATCAACTGTGGTTCAATGCCATGCTGTCTCCGAGTACGTAGCAGCGTTAAGATAAACTCCAGATTCATTCCACGCGACCGGTCGGCAATCATCTGTACTTCATCAATCACGACGATGCCAACCTGTTCTAAAATGTTCGGAAATCCAAAGACCAATGCTGTAAACTTTTCGTAGGTCATCAAGCAGATGTCATATTGCCCGCGTATCAGGTCAGGAATGTCGTCTGTGGAGTCACCTGTTGCTTGAATGGTTCTTACGCCAAATGAACCGTATAGATTTTGAAACTGTCCCTGTTTATCGTTCACCAATGCCTTGAGGGGAAGTAGGAAAATAGTGCGTTTTCGAGAAAGAATGCCCCTTAACGCGGCAAGTTCTCCAATCATGGTCTTCCCGGACGAGGTTGGTGCTGAAACCACTAGGTGTTCGCCGTTAAGGACGTTGAACTCGTTGATGGCGGAAAGTTGCAATGGGTTCAGACTTGGAATTACACCCGCCCATGCAGAAAGAATCTCTGACGAGAAACCGTAGGGAGCGAGGCTTTGTATATCTGACGTCACTTTCGGCCGTGCCGATTCTGGGAACGCTTCTCGGAAAGCTAATCCGGGTTTGAATACGGGCCACGTCAGACGCCGATCAATTCGTCCCTTTACGGTCGGGTGTTGTTTTTTCCCGAAC
>JAPUKJ010000083.1 GCA_027295705.1 Ignavibacteria bacterium
GATTGACACAGTCGTCGTCACCCAAATCATTGTCAGCAATGCTGGTCCGAGTGGGCGGCTTGATTACACGATTGATGACATAACTGGACCTCCTCCTCCAAATGATCGAATTATTCAACGCAGAAGAACTGATTGGCATAACCTTAAATTCGATTTAGACCAATTTCGTTTTTCAAATTTTGAACATAGAGACTATTCCACGAGCCTGAATAGCGGTCTTGGTGATACGATCATTACAGACCCGTCAGGCGATCTTGTGTTTGGGTCTGGAGGCGATATCATAGGAGTATTTGCAACGTTGACAAGTTCAAATGTTACTTTTGAATTTGAATTCTTGGACAACGTGAACAATGACAGTACATACATAATCTTTTCACTTGATACGGACTTTGACCCAAACACAGGCGCCTTTCCCGGGGGCTTCGGAGTCAATCTCCCCGCTCAAGATATAGGTGCCGAGTTTGACATGCTCATAAATATTCCTGCTTTGCCCTTCATCGGTCTTCCTCCTTCAACAGTGTCTGTATGGGTCGGCGCAAACACTCCCCCAAGCGGGCCACCAGTATACACGGGAAGTGTGTCAGTAAATGCAAATATCGTTACCGTAACGATTCCGTTTTCAGGTATCGGGAACGATGACGGAAACATGGCTGTCGCAGGCTTTGGAGGTCATATTGATCCCTTGACATCTCCGCCTAATCCAACGAGTGTCGACTACATACCGAATCTGGGCCATGGAATCGTCGGTGTTGATCCCCTAGGAGATTTGCCCTGGCTATCTCTTTCGCCAACAAACGGAAGTTTGTTCGCTGGAGAATCGGACACGGTAATGATTACTTTTGATACACACGGCGTAGAACAAAGCGGCGTCTTCTCAGGATTTCTCGTGATTCACAGTAACGACATAAATCAACCTGTCAAGTCAGTACCGGTATCGTTGTTAACTGAGCCCGTTGTAGGCATACGCAGTGATCCAATCTTACCCAACATGATTCGTCTGGAGCAGAATTATCCGAATCCATTCAATCCGAGTACTACGATTCAATTCACGCTCCCTCACTCAATCTTCGTCACGCTGAAAATTCATAACATATTAGGACAAGCAATTACGACTTTGCTGGAGAGGGATCTCGAAGCAGGAAACTACAGTATCGAATGGAATGCACGAGGCGTTGCAAGTGGAGTCTATTACTATCGGTTGCATGCAGGTGAATTTTCTGAAACAAGGAAAATGATAGTCCTGAAATAGGGATGATGCCGAAATGAATAGAGCCCGCCTTAATGGAGATTGCCCGGCCCATATGTTGGTGTTTCTTGTCACGTTCTTGCTGCTAGCATCTATTCAAGTTGCTCATGCTCAGTTTGAAGGGATCGTGGAAAGTAACAACCTTACGATTGATGAAACGGGATCGCCCCAGAAGTATGTTATGACGATGTGGATCAAAACGAATATGATAAAGGTCAAGACAGCATCGAGTGGCGCGATACCCTCCTCAACGATGATCTATAGGAACGATAAGCGAACGGTATGGATTCTCAATGACGAAGATAAAACGTATTTCGAGATTCCTCAGAGTGAACAAGCGCAGAATGTCGATTCAATACCAAAATGGCCCCCGCCGGACGATTATGAGATACAGAAGAGCGGAAAGAAAAAGAAGATTCTTGGCTATGCGTGCGAACAAGTCTTCATCAAGCGCGCCGATCAAGAAACGGAGATTTGGGGGACGAAAGAGCTGGTACACCTTTTTCGCGCCATCTCAGAAGCCTTAGGTGACGACCGTATTGAAGATGCAAATGATTGGACAGATGAAATAATGAAGATGGGTTTGTTCCCGTTGATTTCATCGACAAAAATTGAGGGCCATCTTGTCGAGTCACAAGAAGTTACGAGAATTGAACACTTGACGTTGTCACAAGAGATGTTCGAGCTCCCCGTTGGTTATGAAAAGGAGAACCCAAGAAAAGTGTTAAGGAACTAGAAGGTGAGACCGATCGCGAGTGAACGAGGAGTGCCCGTTGGTTGCTCCGGAGAGTGCCAAAGGAGGGAGTCGAACCCTCACCCGGCCTAGCCCCCTACCTATTGTGGACTCGTAGAGTTTTCAGCCGGATCCCGTGGAACGGGATAAACTGGATGTTGAGTCCAGTTTACCCCGACTAGTACTGATTGAAGAGGAGGAAAGTCGGGGCGCGTCTGCTTAGCAAAACTTGTCATGTGGGAGATTAAATGGCTATCCGGAGGTACCTTGAGGAAGACAGTTTCTGAGAAACCGATGACCAGGACCACTCTTGAGATAACGCTCGCGTTTAGCAGCGTCCACGCGTGATGTGAATGACTCAGCGTAGATGAGTTCAAAGGGACGGCGATGACGAGTAGAAGTGCTTTTGCCCTGTTGATGTTCCTTCAAGCGACGTTTCAGGTCATTGGTCATCCCAATATACAGATTCCCATCCCGTGCTGATCGAAGGACATAAACCGTGCAAAAACTCTCCATGTCTTACTGTGCCAAAGGAGGGAGTCGAACCCTCACCCGGTTTAAAGCCGGACTGGATTTTGAGTCCAGCGCGTCTGCCAATTCCGCCACTTTGGCAATAAATTCTGGTAGAAAGATACAAAGGAAACTCCTTCAATTCCAATGGACCGAAATGTTCCATGAGGTATCTCTTCGGTCAGGAATGATTCTACTAGTGTTTCATATGCACTGAGAGAACCTGCTGCTCATCTTTACAACGAATCGCCTTTCTTGTATATTCGAAACGGATGAGCAGGTCGTCTCATATAACTGGCCAGGCACCTCAGCGAATCACTTTCATTGTTTGCTGCCTGGTCGCGCTGATCCCCCCTTTCTCATTGACCCAAGAACAACACTCTTCGTTCAGCTCACCGCTCGTCGACACATTGACTCTCAGGTTGGATGCTTCCCTAAAGGATTCGGTGGTTTTCCTCCCACATCAACTCTTGGTGGCAGGCACTGATACACTAACCCTTGACTCAGTGACCATCCTTGAAAGGGATGTTGACTATTCAATTGATTACAGGTTTGGAACAATCCAGTTCGACAGTCAGTTTCTCTTTTCGGTTGAATCGGACACCTTGCGTGATACCCACACAGTCTTTGTCCGATATAAACGGTTTCCTTTCCGGTTTAGGGACTCCTACTATCGACGAAAACTAGTAGTATTGGAAGACTCAGCCGGTGTGGACGCACTCAAGGTCTCCAGACCAAGAACGTCATTCGGCGTTGACGATATTTTTGGACCGAACCTGCAAAAAAGCGGGAGCATCGTTCGAGGATTCACTGTTGGATCAAACAGGGATCTTTCGCTGAATTCTGGCCTCAGGCTCCAACTCTCCGGCAAGATTGCATCGGATGTCGAGATCGCTGCTTCACTCACAGATGAAAGCACTCCAATTCAGCCAGAAGGTACGACCCAGACGCTTCAGGAATTCGACAAGGTTTTTATCGAGATAAAGAGCACTGACTTTGCTGCAACATTGGGCGATTTTAACCTGGATTTCACGGGAACAGAATTTGCGCGTCTGCGGAGGAAACTCCAGGGAGCAAAAGGAAATGCACAGTATCGGCTCGGTTTTGCAAGTGGCGGAGTGACACTCTCAGGTGCAGTTACTCGTGGGAAATTCAACACGAATCAATTCCAAGGACTTGAAGGGGTGCAGGGACCCTACCGCCTGACAGGTCGCAATAATGAACGCGCCATTATCATTATTGCGGGCACAGAGAACGTCTATGTGGACGGTGAGGAACAGACACGCGGAGAGACGAACGACTACACAATAGATTATTCAACCGGTGAGGTAACGTTCACTCCCCGCCGACTGATCACGGCCGCTTCTCGTATCGTAATCGACTTCGAATACACAGACAGACAATATTCACGGTCGCTGCTGGCTATTAGAACATCCACTGCTCTTCTCAGCGAGAACGCAAAGTTTACATTTTTGTACCTCCGAGAGGCGGACGACCAGGATGACCCGATCGATTTCGCTATCACAGATAGCGCAAGACAGGTACTGGAAGAGGCTGGCGACAATCGTGATAAGGCTTCTGTAAGCGGGATTACTCGGGTTGATTCGAATGGTTCTTACATACGCATCGATACAACGCTAGTAACAGGTGAAAGTGTGACGTTCTACAGATACGCACCCGGAAGAGATGCAACGTACAATGTTGCATTTTCAAATGTCGGCTTTGGCAACGGAGAATACATCCGGCAGCAACTGGGTGTGTTTGTCTGGAAGGGAAAGAACAACGGTGATTACCTTCCAGTGAGATTTCTGCCTCTACCTCAGTCGCAGCAAGTAATGGATTTCAATCTGGCTGTCACGCCCACACCTGACTTGGAAATCACGGGGGAATTTGCTCGAAGCATATTTGATGCGAACCGTTTCTCTCCGCTTGATGATGGTGACAACAACGGGCATGCTCTCAAGTTCTCTGCCTCGTACGCGCCACGTAATGTGAAAATTGGCGGGACAGACATAGGAGGATTTGATTTTAGAGTCGAAGAACGTTTCATCAACGAGCGTTTCGTCCCGATTGATAGGGCAGATGTCATCGAATTCAATCGCAAGTGGGGCATTGACACGGTGACCCGATTCAATGAGGAAATTCAAGAGCTGTCTTTCAAGTATCTCCCCACCAATGCAATTATAGTGGGGGGTGGATATGGCAAGATCACTCGCGGCGAGGCGCTGCGGTCCGTAAGAAATGAGGCATCGCTTGTTATGAAGGATGAAGGGTTGCCAATAACAGACTATTATCTCGAAAGTGTTCGTTCTAGGGATTTCATCCCGGACAACTCTAGTTCTTGGTTAAGACAAAAAGGGTCGATAGAGTACGACCTCTGGAAGGTGACTCCAAGTTTCCGCTACGAAGGCGAGAATCGGAAGATCAAGGCCATATCAACTGCGAGGTTGAAGCAAGGAAGCTTCCGTTATGATGAGTTTGCTCCGGGAATTACGCTTAAGGATTTCGGAAACATATCTCTTTTCACAGAATATGAATGGCGGGCTGACAACGTCTTTAATGACGGAATCGTTGTAAGAGAGTCGAAGTCATTCACCCAATCCTACCGAGGGCGACTTTCACAGTGGAACAACCTAACATCATCATTAGACATCACGCTGCGAGAGAAGAAGTTTTCCCAAACGTTTAGGCAACTTGGAAACTCCGACATAAAAACCGTGCTTGTACGAAGTCAGAATCGGTTCACGCCATTCAACAGAGGAGTAGAAACGGATCTCTTTTATGAAGTCGCAACCAAAAGATCATCCAAGCTAGAGCGTGTCTTCCTCAGGGTTACTGAAGGGACCGGCAACTACAGGTACAGAGGGGACCTCAATAACAACGGTATTGCAGATGAGAGTGAATTTGAACTTACGCGTTTTGATGGCGATTTTGTTGCAATAACGGTCCCTACTGATGAACTGTTTCCCATAATTGATCTGAAAACAAGCCTGAGGCTCAGGCTGAAGCCGAGTCGCTTTCTTCAGCAGCCGCGTGCTACCCTCGGAAGAATTGCCTCAATTCTTTCAACGGAGACATACGTGCGTGTTGACGAAAAGAGTA
>JAPUKJ010000084.1 GCA_027295705.1 Ignavibacteria bacterium
AGATGTTTCGGTCAATCCATACCCTTCGATAATCTTCAGTCCGACAGCTTCAAAGAACTCACCGAATTCTCTCGGCAGCGCAGCACCCCCTGAAACGAAAAACTTGATTCGCCCACCTGTCCGAGCCCGTAACTTCGTGAAAACAAGACGGTCCGCAATTGCATGTTTTGTCTTCAAACCAAATGCCACGGGACCTTTTTTTGCGGCTCTGGCATACTGACGACCGACATTGGCCGCCCAGTAAAACATTTTCTTCTTCACAGGCGGACTGTTATCCACCTGCTTCAATATTCTGCTGTGAATCCTCTCGAACAGCCGTGGAACTGTCGTTACTATCGTTGGACGGACCTCAAGCAAATTATCGCGCACAGTATCAATGCTTTCCGCATAGGCGATCGTTGCACCGCAAGCCATAGCTGTATAATAGCCCGCCATGCGCTCGAACGAATGACAAAGGGGAAGAAATGAGAGCAAAACATCGTTTGGACCAAACGGAATAACCTCTGAAGAGCTGATTACGTTACTCACGAGATTTGCGTGCGTCAACATCGCTCCTTTGGGTTCGCCAGTTGTGCCTGAGGTATACATGAATGTAAGAAGATCATCCGGTTTGACAGTCTCCAAGGACACGCTAAGATGGTCTGGATTCTGCTTCTGATAATCCTCTCCCAGCTCGATGACTTTGGCAAATCCTACGGTGTCCGGCTCCGAAATAGGTTCTCTCTCACTTATCAATATCACCTTCGCCAACGACTTTACATCAGGAAGAACTTTCATCACTTTGTTGAGTTGAAACTGATTAGAGACAATAACGAACTTGACCCCTGCGTCGTTGAAGATGAACTGGTTTTGTTTTGCAGTCATCGTCGGATAGATTGGCACACCAATACCTCCAAGAGCCGCTATAGCCTGATCACTGATGACCCACTCGGGTCTATTCTCTGAAATGATCGAAACACGGTCACCGCGTTTCAATCCTAGGGACGCCAATCCATTCGCGAACAGTTCGACACTTCGTCGCAGCTCCGAATAGGTAATACCTTGGTATTTTCCGCCGGTTTTGTACATCAGCACTGGACGAGTCTCTTGAGCGAACTTCGTGGTTAGATTCCGAAACATCTCAGGAATAGTTGAGAATTCGACGGCAACAGGCATGCTAGATGACCCTCTGTGGGCTTTTGAGGATGAGGTATGAGGTTCTAAGGATGACTTTCATTTAAAATACATCTCCACCCTTTGAAAATCAAGCAAAGGATTGGCGGTCGTACTTATGTACTTATTGAGAGGAGTGGAGTCATATGCCTGCGATCTTTGCTTTTCAGACGTATCAAACTTGGAATCGATCAAAAGAGCCTCATCCTGCTTGCAACCAGGTAGTGCAACTATAAGTGCAAAGAAGACAACGAGTTTCATGAGTGTCAGCCTGCCGATTTGGGATCCACGTTTTGAGTTGCCGTTAGAGTTTGAGGAAAATCCAAGATGTGCCACGAAAGGGAGAAGAGGAAGTAACTGCTACAATGATCATTTCGCGGAAAAAAACATTGAGCGTCAGCCGACAGATAAGGTACTCGCACTCTTATGAGATCAAGCTTCTCCTTTTTTGATTTCACCAATGGTCGAACGAATTTTGCGAGATTTTTTTCTTGACTTCGCTTGATGACCGTTGTATATTCCGAGCCGATAATTTTCTTTGCTCGTTAAAACAAAAACCGTCAACCCTAAGTTGCAGCCGTAGTAGAGATCACTGTCCACTTCCCTTTAGCGTTCAGTGCGAAGCTCTATGCCCGGGGAAAGGTTTTGATGGAAACCGGAAATCGCTATACAGCATCGTCTGTAACTTCGTATGTTGCAACTGGTTATGACTTTGGAGAGCCCATCTTCTGATCTATGGAGCCGGGCTCTTCAGTTTTGATAAGTAACTGTTCGGCCAAAAGAATCGCCGCCTTCAAGTTTTCATGTAGTGA
This sequence comes from Ignavibacteria bacterium, assembly GCA_027295705.1. Taxonomy (GTDB): domain Bacteria; phylum Bacteroidota; class Ignavibacteria; order UBA10030; family UBA6906; genus JAPUKJ01. Next base: position 1,965 of record JAPUKJ010000084.1, read on the forward strand.
TTGTTAACCTGCACAGGATCTAATAAATTTATCGCAATAAGGAACTCATTCCATGGCTCAAAAAGAGACCTCCTCTGCAACTTCGTCGGAAGTGATCCCGAAGATCACTAAGAATCTAAACGATACCATAATGGACCTGGCCCTCGATTGTCGGGACTATTATGGAAATAACGACCTGGCAGCTGATGTATTGCGCTCAAAGTATCTGGCACCCAACGAGCAGGGCCCGATGCATATGTGGGATCGAATAGCCAAAGCGCTAGCTTCTGTGGAAAAAGACCGAGAGTACTGGTACAACAAGTTTTTGGGTCTGTTATTTGACTTTAGGTTCGTCCCCGGTGGACGAGTGATGCATGGGGCGGGTCGTGAAGATGCCAAACGCCGGCCAACGCTTTCAAATTGCTACGTTGTCCCAATCGAAGAGGACAGTCTGGAGGGGATTTATCGTTGCATAAGTGAGTCCGCCATGGTATACCGCACGGGAGGGGGAGTCGGAACCGATTTGTCCATCCTTAGGCCGGAAGGTGCCGCCGTGAACGCAACGATCGACCATTCCCCAGGGGCCACTGCTTTCATGAACTTATTCAGCGAAAGCACGAACACCGTTTCGCAGGCAGGCCGCCGAGGGGCGCTCATGCTAACAATGCGTGTCGACCATCCGGACGTGGAGAAATTCATAACAATCAAGAACGACCCCCGCAAAATAAAGGTTCGACATGCCAATGTAAGTGTTCTTATTACTCATGAATTTATGAAAGCGGTAATGAATGACTCCGATTTCGAGCTGAAATGGGAAGGAAAAGTCTACCGGAAGGTGAAGGCCAAGAATCTTTGGTATAAGATCATCAGGAACGCTCATGCATCCGCTGAGCCCGGCATTATTTTCTGGGAGACAATGCAGGATTACCACAACGTGGAGTATCTAAACCCGCTTTCCAGTACAAATCCGTGCGGTGAGCAGCCATTGGCAGCCTATACGGCCTGCAACCTCGGTAACATAAACCTCAGCAAATTCGTGGACGAAAACGGGAAATTCGACTACGAAGAGCTGGCAGAGGATACCCGTATTTCAACTCGCTTCATGGATAACATTATCGATTACAACATGGAGAATCATGCGAGCGATAAGATAAAGAAAGCCGTAGCCTCCGACCGCCGAATAGGCCTTGGCATCACGGGACTTGCGGATGCATTTGTCATGATGAAGATCAAATACAACTCTCAGGCTGCCCTTGAGGAAACCGAGAAGATTATGCGTCTTATCCGCGACGAATCATACTGCACGTCTGTCGAAATTGCTAAAGAAAAGGGGGCTTTTCCCCTCTTCGACTGGGAAGGCTATTCCAAGAGTAAGTTCATCCAGACCCTACCGGAAGATATCAAGGATGACATCAAGAAATTCGGCATTCGAAACAGCACTGTAATTACAGTACCTCCGGTAGGTACTGGCTCAATCGTTGCGCAAACCAGCTCTGGTATTGAGCCGATTTTCTCCACGAGCTACCGACGCCGCGTAAAGAACCACGATGGAGATACATTTTCTGAGTATAAAGTATATCACCCTCTCATCAAGAGGTTATTTGGGGATGACGAAAGCCTCCCGGATTATGTAGTTACCGCACACGAAATTGACCCTTATTTCCGCGTAAAAATGCAGGGAATAATCCAAAAATACGTTGACAGCAGCATTTCCTCTACGGTGAACCTGCCGGAAGATGTCAGTATCGAGACAGTTGCAGATATATATATGACTGCGTACAAAGCTGGATTGAAGGGAATCACGGTCTACCGCGAGGGCAGCCGTGAAGGCATCCTGCAAACCGAAGAGTTTGCAAAGAAGCGGGCTATAGTGCAAGGAGTTCCGCAGGAGGAAAAACCAAAGAAGGGGCCACGTCAGAGACCACAAACGACCTTTGGCGTGACTGAGCGAATCAAGACAGGTGAGGGCTATCTCTACGTGACGATTAACGAAGATGAGAATGGCTTGTGCGAAGTCTTCACGACGATTGGGAAAGCAGGAGGCCATGCAGGCGCGCAGTCCGAAGCGATCAGCCGCTTGATCTCGCTTGCCCTCCGCTCAGGGATCGAGCCAAGGGAGATTGTGAAGCAACTGAAGGGTATTTCTGGACCATCACCAGTCTGGGACGGCAACGGAGGGCAAATCCTCTCCACTCCTGA
>JAPUKJ010000085.1 GCA_027295705.1 Ignavibacteria bacterium
AAGGCCAAATCTGCTTCCACAAAGCGAAGGCCGACACTGGCCCCCAATCCTGTCTAAAAAGAGCCAGTTTCCACTTTTCAATCCAGTAGAAGCTTGTTCTATCCACTTACTCGTTAGGTAAAACAGGCAGCTAAATACGTATTCTGCTACCGATGCATCATGGTGATACACATTGCACACAACGCATCCGTCGGGCAAATCCATCGCTCTCAGGCCATCAAGACCTGCCCCCGGTAGCTGTAATAGGCGTAGAGATGGGATTTCATTTCGCCAGTCTATAGCTTTTGGCATGCCGATTGCCGCCGTTGCATAATGAATCTTTTCAGTACTCCCTTCGCCCGCATATAGCGAAATTTCCCACTTCGGATCTAACTGGCTCCGAAGCCAATCAGCTCGCCTTGTAACTCCTTGACCTACTAGTGCAAGATTTATTGTTTTCATCTTGTCTTTCTCAATTCCCACCCAGGTTCGAAGACGTTCTGATCCTTCGTGTCAAGTTCAGTATGGTGCGCCAGAAGGTGTGAAAGTGAAAATTGTGCGCCAATTCCTGGCCGTTCCTCAACTTCGCCAAAACCATCTGCCACTCTGAACGATGACTGGAACAATGAGGCCGATGAGTCATCCGATTCTAAGTCGTGAAATCTTTCAAACACAAGCAGGTGAGGGCTTGCAGTTGCGATGTGTGCGCAGACCAATTCATTCACTGGTCCGCTCGCGCTGTGTGGGGCAATCATCGCATTCCGTGCCAATGCCATCTCTGAGATGACCCGTGCTGCCATAATTCCGCCAACGTGAATAGGGTCGAATTGCACAATAGATATCTTTGCCGCATTCAATAGCTCTCCAAACTGATCAATCGTCCATAGACTCTCACCTGCTGCAATCGGAACTGATGTCTTGGACACAACGTCCTTGTATCCACTGATATCCGAGTAACGCAAAGGCTCCTCAAACCATAGCGGATTCAGCGGTTCAATTCGCTTAGCGATCGAGCACGCAGCACCGCTATCAAAGCGGGAGTGACCCTCTACGATCAAATCAACATCTTCTCCAATCGCTGCTCGAACACCGCGCAATATTTGAACAGAGAGATCAATCTCACGCCTAGAAATTGTTCTCCAATTTCCTCCGAAGGGGTCGATCTTGAGCGCCGTGTACCCCTGAGCCACCACCTGTTTAGCCAACTGGCTTATCACCTCCGGATCGCGTTTTCCTCTGTACCAGCCGTTGGCATAGAGACGCAAACGCGGCTGCACTCGCCCCCCTAGCAGTTTAAACAAAGGTAAGTCTGCTGCTTTCGCAATGATATCCCACAGGGCCATTTCCACGCCCGCTAGCGCCGCAGAAACTATCTGACCTCCATCAGCATAGATATCACGTAGGACCTTATTCCGTAATATTCCAATATCGTGTACATTGAGACCAACTACCACGGGTTCAATATCTCTTACCGCTCCAACAACCCCGTGTGATAGCTGTCCAATCGTGGCTTCACCGATTCCCTGTCTACCGTCTTCGGTAGTCACCACAACATAAATTCGCGTCTTCCACGGGTGGGCAACACGAATGACGCTGACCTGCTTAACTTTCATCTCTCTTCTCGTAATGGTGAAAGGATTACAGAGGCTTAGTCTTATGATTTTCGTAAGGCCACGCGTGTATAGGAACTTAGCCGGTATTGTTGGAGATATTCTTGAAATTCACGCAGAGCTTGCTCACCACGCTTCATAAGCAAGTAGCGGATGAACCGGGGACATGGCAACTCGGCATCCTTCTGAAGTACCCGCTTAACAATATCAACATCAAACATTCCAGGTGTGCTGAATTCAAGTATCTCGAACCCGTGGCGTTCGAAGAGCTCCTCCAAGCCTTCTACGGACAATAAGTTCATTCGGTCTGGCGGGTAAATGGTCGGAGAGTGTTCCCAGAGTATTTGTAAATCGAATCCGCTAATCGATATCGTGTTTAGAAACAATAAACCACCAGATACTAAACCGGCTCGCGCCGCAGCGAATAGCGCATCGACATCGGCAACGCAGGGCAGAATATCGAAGGCCAATACAACATCAACCGGGCCATGCTGTGAGATATTCGCGAGTCCAGTGGGAACCACCTGGACTCCCTCCAAGTCGATCCCAGCACATTCAATGTCGGCAACTGGATTAGTCACTATGATTTTTGTTATTGGTCCCTTTTCAGACATTAATTCTTTCAGTAACAGTTGACTGTGATATCCCACATCAATGCTTATACGGGCTTTGGGGAAATACCTGTCCAGTGTATCCAGCGTCCACTCGGCAAGAGGGCCATAGACTTTGCGACGGCGTACCTCGCGAGTGTCTTCCCAGAGGGACCCGCGCCAGAAGCGTACCGATTCGGAATTTCGGTAGAATTCCGTGAGAGCATCGTCAGAAGGACATGGCGATATATACACACTTTTGCACGGCCCGCATTCGATGTAGGTCAACCCAGATTTCTCAAACACCGGGTGACCTGTTTTCGAATGACACCCTGGACATTTTCGAGTGATCAGCGCGCTGGATTTGGTCATTCGTGTGGAAACTTCATGGTCCATTAATTTGCAATATTGCTCGAGAGCTGCCTTGGGCTTGATTTCAAGCTCTTCAAAATCTCCCTCATATACAATTGTTTTCATAATCCCGAGCCCCCAGCCACATTTGTGCGACTTTGATCGTATACCTTGGCAACTAATTCCATCACCCGCAACGCATCCAACGAAGAACTATCGCCGACCGGCAAATCCTTTTGGATGCAGTCCACAAATTCCTTCAACTGCAAATGCCATGACAAGTCCTTGTCGAAGTATACGACCTCTTCTCTCGGGTTCCCGATGGCAGAATCTTCAGCATCTCCAGGTTTGCGTCCGATGATCAGCGTCTCCCGCCCGTAACTGCCCGTCCTTGAAAGCAGGCCGTTGACCACCAGATAGCCTCCTTCGAGCCCCATTTCGAGGCGGAAGGTATGTTTCCATAGGGTTGATGAGGAGTGCAGTTGTGCGATCTGTCCATGGGCATTTCGTAACAACACATATGCATTTTCCTCAACTGGGATATTCCAGTGCACCGTGGTCAACATCCCCTGGACTTCCTGGAAGTCTCCACAGAAGAAC
>JAPUKJ010000086.1 GCA_027295705.1 Ignavibacteria bacterium
TGCTAAGGATTCTCCAGCTGGAAAGGGCCTCCAAGTTCCAAAGCATCAGCCATATATTCTCGAAATTTCCCAACCTGGGATTCTCGAAAATCTGATTCTGCGCTCAGCAAGGCGTCGTCCACCTAGTCCAGGCGAAGTGGAAATTCGGGTCCACGCGACAGGTCTCAATTTCAGAGATGTTTTGAATGCTCTTGGGTCGTTTTCGAATCTATCCAATAGGATCGGCGTGGAGTGTAGCGGGACGATTGTGACATGTGGCGAGGGTGTCGAGGGCTTAGAAATTGGCGATGCGGTTATTGCCGTCGCGCTGGAAAGCTTCAGTAGCTTTGTGACGGTCGATGCCCACTTTGTGGTGCCAAAGCCAGATCATCTTAGCTTCCGAGAAGCGGTCACTATACCTGTGGCCTTTTTGACGGCCTACTACGGTTTGAATCATCTGGCAAAAATATCCCCTGGCGATCGGGTCTTGATTCATGCAGCAGCAGGAGGCGTGGGGCTCGCAGCCGTCCAACTCGCGCAGCGGTCTGGAGCAGAAGTCTATGGAACGGCAAGCCGCCAAAAATGGCCATATCTCAGGTCCTTGGGTCTTCAACACATCATGGACTCTCGCACGCTTCATTTTGCTGATGAAATAATGGCATGCACTGGAGGTGAGGGTGTAGATATCGTACTGAATTCTCTGACAGGGGAATTCATTCCGAGAAGCCTGTCGGTCTTGCGCAAGGGCGGTCGATTTGTGGAGCTTGGGGCAACAGACGCGTGGAAGGCAAGCCAAGTTGCAGACGTGAGAGCCGATGTGTCGTATTTTCAGTTTCGTCTTGTGAACGAAGTGGCTCGAGAGAATCCTGCTTTTTTCCAGACCATGTTCCGGCAAATCATCAAGTGTTTCCAGGAAGGAACTCTCAAACCTCTTCCTCAACGCGTATTCCCCATCGAGGAAGCGGTTAGTGCCTTTCGGACCATGGCCCAGGCCAAACACATCGGCAAAATAGTATTGTCTCACGAAGAGCATTTACCCGAGTCCACTAGGGAGGCTTCAATTAACATTAACGGAGACAAGACCTATCTCATCAGTGGTGGACTTGGCGGGCTTGGGTTAAAGGTAGCTGATTGGCTAGTAGCGCAGGGAGCGAGGCACTTGGTGCTTCTGGGTCGTAGTGCTCCTTCGAGTACAGCCCGTGAGGTAATAAACAAGATGGAACAGCAGGAGGTTCAAGTTGTTGTGGTCCAAGCAGATGTTTCGCAAGAGGCGCAGGTTGCCGAAGTGCTTGCTAACATCGGTAGAAACATGCCGCCTCTCCGTGGTATCATCCATGCTGCGGGTGTTCTTGATGATGGTGTATTGCAGCAACAAAATTGGGAGCGATTTGACAGAGTGATGTCACCAAAGGTTGTAGGGGCGTGGAATTTCCACGTGCTGACGCGGGACATACCTTTGGATTTCTTCGTTCTTTTCTCTTCCACGGCCTCATTGTTGGGTGGACCAGGTCAGGGGAATTACTCAGCAGCGAACTCCTTCTTAGATATGCTGGCCCATTACCGCAGACTACGAGGACTGACAGCAGTGAGCATCAATTGGGGACCTTGGGCTGAGGTAGGCATGGCCGCAGCGTTAGACGCGCATATCGAACAACGGAGAAGTCAATTGGGAATGAGTAAAATCGAGCCTGATCAAGGCCTCCAGGCGCTAGGACGTGTACTCCGAGAGGGTTATGTACAGGTCGCGGTGACACGGGTCGACTGGCCAAAGTATGTACAGCAATTTGGAGCCGGTGCTGTACCGCCGTTTTTCTCTGATGTGGTTCTCGGGGGAGGGATGCGGGCAAAAGTCGAACAGCAGCCAACGCAGCAACCCGGACTTCCGCGCCGGCTGGAGGCGGTCTCTGTAAGCGAACAGCTTGATCTTTTGGCTGATCACATTCGAAATGAAGTGGCTAAAGCGCGAGGGGTTGATGCATCCCAACTGGAGATGCACCAGTCGTTGATTGAAATGGGGTTCGACTCTTTGATGGCTGTTGAACTGAGAAACCGGATCGTGGCCGATCTGGGGGTGGACGTGCCAATGGTGAAGTTTCTCGAGGGAACCAGCATTACACAGATTGCAATGCTGTTGCTCGATCAGCTGACCTCCGGGACAACCGAAGTGCCATAACGATTATTTTGAAAATTCTGCTGACCAAGCTTCTGGAAAGAACCAAGGAAAAAACTTTGGACGGGCCAGAGAAGCGACCGTTAATGAGCATCTTGGCGGAGGGAGAGCAATGACGATTATTGAACCTCTCAAGGTGGAGTCCTAGATCCCCCTGCATTACCCTTTGCTTTATCCTCTCATTTCATTATATTTGACCGCTTCATTTTCCCTTTGAATTAAGTCATTTCTCGCCATTCCAGGTAACCGATGGAGTTTTCGTGAAGAGTGTAGTACGAGTTTGTGTCATTATTGCATTTTTAGTATCTGGGTCAGCCGGCCAGAGTAAGACGAGTCTGACAGTCGAGCGCATTTTCCAGAAGCCTGCACTTGATGGGGTGCGTGTAAGTAACATTCGATGGTCTCCGGACGGATCGAAAGTGTGTTATCTGCGAATCGATGCTACGAGCGATTTCAATGATCTCTGGTGGTTCGACGTTTCTTCAGGAAAGAGCAGTTTGCTCGTCAAATCTGAAGTTATTCTCAGGGGCGAACAGAAGTTCTCAAAAGAAGAACTAATGATGCGGGAGCGCACCCGGCAGACTGGTCTGGGAATCACGAAGTATGTGTGGGCTCCCGATGGAAACAGCGTCTTCTTTCCAATTGATGGCGACGTGTACGTATTCGATGCGAATACTAGGAAGGTTAGCCAACGTACAAAAACTGCAGACTCAGAATTTGATCCCAAGATTGCTCCAGCTGGCGGGCAGTTATCGTACGTGCGAGGCGGAGAGATCTATACCCTGGACCTCAAGTCGGACAAAGAAACGAAACTAACATCGGGGGCAACAGACAAGATCAAGAATGGTATTAGCGAATTCATAGCACAGGAGGAAATGGGTCGAACCACTGGCTACTGGTGGTCTCCGGATAGCAAACACATCTCCTATCTGCAAATTGACAACACTCCCGTCGGGGAGTTCAAAATTCCAGACTACCTCACTTATTACACTGACATTAAGGTGCAGGAGTATGCAAAAGCTGGCCAGTCGAACACCCTTGTGAAAGTTGGCGTGGTGCCGGCTACCGGCGGGAAGACAACGTGGTTAGACCTCGGGCAAAATAGAGATATCTATGTCGCACGAGTTGACTGGCTACCGGACGGGCAGAAATTGGCTGTCCAATTGCAAACAAGAAGCCAAGATACACTGGATTTATGTCTTTATGATATCAAAAGTGTGAGCCGTACAATTCTGCTGCGCGAGATCGATTCAAAGTGGGTTAGTCTTCATGACGAGTTGAGATTTCTTCATAACAGAAAGCAGTTCCTTTGGTCTTCGGAACGAGACGGGTTCAAGCACCTGTATCTATTTGACATGAACGGAGAAATGGTCAACAGAGTCACCAAGGGAACTTGGGACATCGATAAGCTGATCGCTGTAGACGAAGAAAAAGGAATGGTCTACTTCACAGCAAACAAAGAGTCGCCACTTGAAAGACATTTCTATTCTGTAAAACTGGATGGGTCAGACTTTCGCCGACTTTCAAGGTCTGACGGGTGGCATGAGGTTGTTCTGTCCCCAGATTTCCAACGGTTCATCGACACGTACTCCAATCTGCTTCGACCACCGCTTGTGTCCCTAGAAAGTGTGTCAAGAAAATCAGCTGTCATGGTTGAGGCAAATCCTACCTCTGAATTGGACAACTTCGCTCTACCGAAGCCTGAGCTCATTACCTTCGAATCAGATGCCGGTCATGAGCTGCATGCCTTCATTATCAAGCCTTCGACGTTTGACGTAAACAAACAGTACCCGGTCATTGTTTACGTTTACGGAGGACCGACCAGTCAAATTGTTGCTGACAGGTGGGGAGCAGGGGGTGGAATGCAGCGTGCGCTCTGGCATCGTTCCATGGCCGAAAAAGGTTACATCGTTTTCGGCGTTGACGGCCGCGGTACGCCGGGTAGAGGAAGAGAGTTCCAAAACCACATTCACAAACGATTGGGGTATGTTGAAGTGAAGGATCAGATCAGCGGTGTCAATTATCTGAGAACCCTGCCGTTTGTCGACTCGTCTCGGATCATGATATGGGGGAAAAGCTACGGTGGGTACATGACATGTATGGCTATGTTCACCACAGGCAGTCCTTACAAGTTTGGGATGGCAGTTGCTCCAGTGACCGACTGGAGGAACTACGACACGCATTACACAGAGCGCTATCTTGAACGGCCACAAGACAATCCTGAAGGCTATAGACTGAGTTCGCCCATCAATTTTGTGAATGGGTTGCAGCGTAAACTGTTGGTGGTTCATGGGATTGCCGATGACAACGTCCATTTCCAGGATTCAGTCATTTTGGCCGAAGAATTGCAGAAAGCAAACAAACAGTTCGATTTCATGCCGTATCCCCGGAGCACACATTCATTCAGCGGTGATGTCGTGGGGACGCACTTATATAATCTGCTATCGCGTTACATTCAAGAGAATTTGTAGCATATTACCACATCTATCTACAAGGGTGAGTTATGCCTGCTGATTCATTGACCATCACAGACAATCGCACGGGCAAACAATACGAGGTGCCGGTTACGCACAATACCATCAAGTCCATGGATCTACGCCAGATCAAGGTGAAGGATGATGACTTTGGTTTAATGACGTATGACCCGGCGCTTCTCAATACTGCCTCATGCATAAGCAAGATCACGTACATCGACGGAGACAAGGGTATTCTCCGCTACCGCGGCTATCCTATTGAGCAACTTGCAGAGAGGAGCAATTTTCTAGAGACCTCGTATCTCATTTTATACGGAAAGCTTCCTGCCAAGGCCGAATACGATGAGTGGGTTCACAACATCAAGTTCCACACCCTGATCCATGAGAACATCAAGAAGTTCATGGATGGCTTCCTCTACGATGCTCATCCCATGGGTATGTTGATCGGTACAGTGGCTGCTCTCTCCACTTTCTATGTTGATGCAAAGGATGTTAATAACCCAACGTCAAGGCAGAAGCAAACGTACAGGCTCATTGGAAAGATGCCGACAATCGCAGCGTTTGCGTACCGTCACAGTGTTGGCCGCCCGTATGTGTATCCGGATAATAACTTAACCTACACGGAAAACTTCATGAGCATGCTCTGGAAGATGACAGAGGTACAGTACAAGGCTAATCCCGTGCTCGCGAAGGCACTGGATGTGTTGTTTATTCTGCATGCCGATCATGAACAGAATTGCAGTGCGAACGCGATGCGTAGCGTTGGAAGTTCTCATGTTGATCCCTATTCGGCGATTGCGGCGGCAGCGGCAGCATTGTATGGACCCCTCCATGGAGGAGCGAATGAGGCGGTGCTGCGGATGCTTGATGAAATCGGCTCGAAAGAAAAAGTGCCTGCATTTGTGGAAAGCGTCAAAGCAGGAAAGGGTCGTTTGATGGGCTTCGGTCATCGCGTCTATAAAAATTACGACCCAAGAGCTAAGGTCATTAAAACATTGGCGGACGAAGTGTTTGAGGTAACCGGCCGGAATCCGAAACTCGACATCGCGCTGGAACTCGAGCGTATTGCCCTTGAGGACGACTACTTTGTGAAACGGAAGCTTTATCCGAATGTCGATTTTTATTCCGGGTTGATATACCAAGCGATGGGATTCCCGCTCGAGATGTTTCCGGTTCTCTTCTCCATCGCCAGGACGGTGGGTTGGATTGCACAATGGGAGGAAATGTTGCTTGATGCGGAGCAAAAGATTGCCCGACCTCGGCAGATATATCTCGGGGAAGACACACGTGATTACGTGGTAATGAGCAAAAGAAAGTGAAAGTGTTTCAGTCGCTCCGCTCTATTTTCTAGTTTGTTGCTGTATTTCAGTTCTCCAAAAGTCCATTCTTCATTATGCTCGATTGAGGGATGGGCTTTTCTTCTTCGTAAGCCTACATCAGAAAGGAGCTTACCATGTCAGCACAGTTAAACGACAGTGACCTCTACCTCCTTCCCTGGACTCTTCCCGATAATGCCATTAGCTGGCTCGAGCCAACAAGCGCGTGCAATCTCTATTGTGATGGATGTTACCGGAAGAATGTCGTGACATTACCATGTGGGAGGACAAGCTTGTGTGGTCGTGCAGGATGGAGGAGCTGACCAACTTCGGCGATTGGGTGAGAGCAGTTCCGACTAATGAGGTGCCTTAGTTTTCGCGCGACTGGAACGCGCGGAAACTGTGTTCCACCCGCGCCGTATGGTTTTTATTACTCCCTGCAAATCTAAATAAATCAATGTATTACAGACACTCTTCTTCATAGAAGCCGTCAGTATCTCGCAATTTTTTGCTTGACATTTAGCAGAAATTGCGGTAGGCTTCTGTATGCATTAGTTGCCTCGCGTTGAGGCATTCCCTCCGATCTCGAATCTGCAGATGCGAAACGTCTGATTAGACCAAACAGGTCGTTCCAATAACCGTCAATTATTTCATACGTATTCAGATTCCCGTTGTCTAGAAGTTTAGCGTTGCTGCTAAGCTTTTCTCAATTCAAAGGTTTTTTCCACCTAGGAAAAGTTACGAAGGAATCGCAAGCGCGAATACGGTTGGTCAGACACTAGGGAACCCTTCCGGCTCAACGTGCAGTCAAGATCCACAACTTTATGCGGCATACCCACACAGTATCCAAACTGTTGCATATGAATATCCCCCAAATCTCAACTCACACATTATAGCAAGGACAATCCATGCTCAAACGTTCCGTACTCGTGGTCATTGTCGCAACTGTTATTGTCAGCGACGGTTGCTATCATTACCGGATCGCCGCCCGTGGAGAAGCGGCAACCGAATACCAGAAGAAGACCATGCATGCACTGCTTTGGGGACTTGTGCAGCAGAATGAGTTTGCAGACAATTGTCAGAGTAACGGCATTCATGAAGTCCGTGTCTCCACAAACTTCGGCTATGTGTTGGTCTCCGTGGTAAGTTTGGGAATCTGGGTGCCTATGGACATCGAGTGGCGCTGTGCCAGGGAAGCGCCACCTGATACGTCGGTCTTCCAGTGAGCTGTTGCCATACTTGCGCCAGCGGGGTTTCCAGAATAGTGATTTGCAGGATCACGGTTTAGCAAAGGAGTCTGCCTGATGCCCCCAAATCCTCGAGATGCGCGGGTTGTACCCAACCATCAGAATCAATGGACCAACAAACATGAGAACTTTACACAATCCATTGAGCTGTACTACGACATCTGGAACCCCCCGCCTCCGGTGTCCGATGGCTTTGCTGATCTAGGGCTGACTGTGGCCAAACTTCAGTCGCTGATCGGGCAAGCTGCTCAGGACAATATCCGCTTGCGAGCATACGGTGGCACATGGTCGCTTTCACACGCGGCAGTTACAAACGGACGACTGATCAATACGAAGCCACTCAACTGGTGGTTCCCGCTGAAGTCCAATTTCGTGTCGGCTGACTATCAGGGCTCACAACCTGGACTTGTCTTTGCCCAGTGTGGAATCTCCGTCGGTGAACTCAATGATCATCTGCTCAAGCGCAAGTCCGCTCTTAAGACTTCAGGAGCAAGCAACGGCCAGACCATTGTTGGGGCTGTATCCACCGGCACACACGGCTCGGCCATTGAGGTTGGTGCAATGCAGGATTTTGTCGTGGGTATGCACATCATTGTCGGACCCGATCGGCATATCTGGCTCGAGCGAAGTTTGTATCCCGTGGTTTCAAATGAATTCCTCAATAGGCTCGGTGCAGAGTTGGTGCGAGACGATACACTCTTCGACGCCGCTGTAGTGAGCTTCGGGAGCTTTGGGATTATACATGCCATGCTACTGGAGACTGAGCCGATTTATCTTCTTGAGGCTTCCCGGCTGCGAATGCCGATCGACAATCAGCTCCGACAGGCAATGAACACGCTTGATTTCACACACCTGGCCCTCCATCACCAGAACGAAAAGCCCTTTCACTTTGAAGTTGTGATCAACCCTCACGATGTTGACAACGGTGCTTACGTAACGACGATGTACAAACGTCCGTACCGAGACGACTACACTCGTCCCAGTCCTAGCCAGGGAGGGCTGGCCCCCGGTGACGACGTGCTTGGAGTAATCGGCAGGGTTGGCGATGCTGTCCCCGCCTCGATTCCAGCCCTTGTCAACACTTTTGTGGGCCAGACGTACGAGGAGTATCAGATGAAACAGGGAACCCTTGGGGAGATCTTTTCCTGGAACACTGTTCACGGAAA